>JAYTIB010000966.1:0-18547 GCA_043732205.1 Schlesneria sp.
TCGCTGAATCGCGCGGGTGGGGGTTGCTGCACCTGGTCGGTTGGCCCGCCTGGCTGGAGGCCGTGCTGGCGATCCTGGCGCTGGATCTGGCCATCTACCTGCAGCACGTGATGTTTCACGCCGTACCGGCCCTGTGGCGGTTGCATCTGGTTCACCATGCCGACTTGGACTTCGACGTCACGACCGGCCTGCGGTTTCACTCGCTGGAAATCCTGCTGTCGGCGCTGGTCAAGCTGGCGGCGGTGGTGGTCATCGGACCGACCGCCACGGCCGTGGTGGTCTTCGAAGTGCTGCTCAACGCGACCGCGATGTTCAATCACAGCAATGTCCGGATGCCCGTCTGGTTGGACGGGCTGCTCCGCTGGATCGTCGTCACACCGGACATGCACCGCGTCCACCACTCGGTGCATCGCCACGAGACCAACAGCAACTTCGGCTTCAACCTGCCGTGGTGGGACGTGCTGCTCGGCACCTACCGCCCGCAACCGGCGGACGGCCACGAACAAATGACCATCGGACTGGCGCATGTTCGCGACGAGCGTGAGGCGGATCGCATCGACCGCATGCTGCTCCTGCCATTCCGACAGGGGATTGATCCGATGTGACGTTGGTTGACGTTGCCGGCAACTGGCCGCCGCTGACGTCACCCGACAGCGCTCACTTGGCCGTTCCGCTACCGAAGGCTGACGACAACTCTTCAGCCCGGAGGGCGCCAGATCGTAGCCCACGGCGCGAGCCGTGGGTTGGATGGCGAAGAAGCCGCATGAGCCCGGAGGGCGACACTTCTTCGATGAACGTTTGGCCAACGACGTGTCGCCCGCCGGGCTGATCGGAGACTGCGGGCGATGTCCCACGGCTTGCGCCGTGGGCTAACATCTGCCGCCCTCCGGGCTGAAATCGCCACGACTACTTACCGCCCATCTCTTCCCACTTCTTCCAGCCGTCATCAAGGAACGCGGCGAATTCGCCCTCTTTCTGTTCCATCCCAATGTAGGTCGCCACGGCTGTCTTGCCATCCGGAGTCAGCACTGCATAGGACGGAATGACCACCGACTGAGTGATCTCTACCAACAGCCCCTGATTCTGCTTTGCCAGCCGACGGGCATCGGCACGGTCCGGAATTGACGGCACGCTATCGACAAACAACAGAACCGGGATGAACTTTTGCAGGTGAGAGCTCCCCTGCGGCTGAACCATTTTATTTTGCGCCACCCGACTCTGAACGTTGTTCACACCAGTCCACGCGTACAGAAGGGGTCGATTCAACTGGGCCGCCAACTCAATTCCCTTGGCCGAGTCGAGGATGAACCAGATCCCAACATCTTTGAATAATGGTTCGGGCCAACCGACGGGCGCGCCGTCTCGTTCCGCCAGTTTCTTTGACGGCATCTCCTCCCACTTCTTCCAGCCTTCATCCAGGAACGCGGCGAATTGGCCGTCTTTTTGTTCCAAGTTGGAAAACGTCGACAGGATCGTCTTTCCGTCGGGAGTCACGACGGCGTAGGCGGGGATGCTCACATCTTCGAACCATTCCGTTTGCAGTCTATTGTTCCGCTTCAGCAAGCGTTCGACTTCCACCGGATCGCCGAGTGGAACCGTATCCGTGTACAGTTGGACCAACACAAACTTTTCCAGCCGACTCCGGTTGTGCGGCCGAGTCATCTTGAGCTCCATCTTGCGACAATTCGCGCAGTTCACCCCCGTGAAGTCAAACAACAGGGGCTGATTCAAGACCGTGGCATGCGCAATCGCCTTATCAACGTCCAGTGCGTACCAGATCCCCTCATGCGAGATGATTGGCTCCGGCAGATTAGTCTTGGTAGCTCCCCCCTGAGCCGGTGCCGCATTCTCATTCCGCGGAGGGGCCAGCGAGATGATTTGATCCATCAACCAACCGCCGCCACGATCATGAGTGATCAAGGCCACTGCGAGATTGCCGCTGAGCCCCAAGAATGCAATCACAAGCACCAGACGCCCCACGGAGATTCCCACGGGACGAACATCGTGAGCCAGTTGGAAAACTCCCAGCAAGTACAAGGCGATCGTGAGCGACAGGACCAGCCAAGTGATGAGCACGAACACAAAATCGAACAGCATCGGATCGGCGGGATTCCAACTGAAATCCGCGACGCTGTAGAACTTCACCGCCGCACCGATCTCGATCAACCCCATCACGACTTTGATCGAGTTCATCCAGCCACCACTTTTCGGCAGCTTCTTCAGGAGACTGGGAACAAGTGCCAGCACGAAGAACGGCGTGGCGAATGCCGCTCCAAACGCCAGCATTCCGATGATCGGCCAATAGAACTGGCCTTGGGCCGCCGCCACCAGCAGTGTTCCCGCAAACGCAAACGTGCAAGTGAACGAGGTCAACGTAAACGTTAGCGCCATGAACATTGCACCGAGATAACCTCCCGCCTGTTCCTTGTTCGCGGTAAACGTCAAGAGTGTGCTGGGAATGCGGATTTCGAACATCCCCAACATGTTGAAGGCGAAGACGACGAAGACCGTGCCGATCACGATGTTCAACCAGGGATTGTTGGCGAGCCTGTTGAGTTGTGCCGCTCCAAAGATCGCCGCGATCCCAACCCCCAAGATGGTGAACGTGGCCACGATCGACGCGCAGAACACAAACGCGACATAGATCGGCCGGTGATGCTCTGATTCACTCTGCTTGACGAAGAAACTGACGGTGATGGGCACCATGGGAAAGACGCACGGTGTCAGCAGCGACACCAGCCCAAAGCCGATCGCCGTCAGCAGGAAGCCGATCAGCCCTTGATCCTGCGGGCGTCTTGCAGCCGGAGCCGCGCCGTGTGGCTTGGCTCCCTTGGCCGGATCAACGGGGGCCTTAGTCCTGGGCGTAGACGGCACGTCGGTCGCCTTCGGCACTTCGCGCGCCACTTTACCCGCGGTGGAAACTTCTCCCAATGCAAACGGCACCGTCCGCGCCGGCAGGCAGCCTTTCTCGCAGGTTTGATAGGAAATGCGTCCTTTCAAACCATACTGTCCGGGTTTCGCGTCGGCCAGTACTTCCAGATCGCGCGACCACGTCACGTGTTCATGGTGAACTTCCAAAATGAGACCCGGTGCTGACTTGTCGACCTCAAAGGAACGGTCCGCCTTGAACCCCTCACCGACCGCCTTCAAACCATGGAGGGATTCCAATTCAATTTCCGTTGGCAGTCCACCGTCTCCCGTTTGCGTCAGCGAGAATGTGTGCCAACCTTTGTCGAGTTCCATCGTGATCGACAGCGTGACTTTGTCGCCCGGTTTGGCATCTTCGGGAGTCAATACAAGCCGCAACAACGCGGGGTTTGTCTTGCCCTTCTTGGGACGCTCTTCGTATTGAAACCGTATGGGGACGACGTCGACGGCATTCGCCAATGCGACCTTGAACTCAAACGGTGGATCGTTGATCGGGATGCACTTTCCTTGAATCTCATCATTCCCATCCGTGCAATACTGGCCGGTCAATTCACCCGAGATCGCGACGTTCGCCGGATCCACGTCTTTCGACACGCGGTAGCGCTTCTTCCACGTCACCTGCCCGTGGAACTTGGAGACTTCGACTTTGAGAAACGGGTCGACCGCCGTCTTGGGCTGGCGATCGGGAACAAACTCCGCATCGATCGCATCGAGTCCTGTTTCCGTCAACGCGATCCTCGTGCGACCGTCGAACGCACCCGTCGTGCTGTAAATGTAGAAGCCCTTGGGGAGCTTCACAGCGACGGTGAGCGTCACTTCATCGCCCGCCTTGGCCGTGGCGGGAGTCAGCGTGACCGTAAACTCTGGCTTCGGGGTCACTGCCGGGGACTTGAGACTCAGCAGATCCTCAAAGCCATCGACTTGTGCCGTGCCTGGTGAGGCCCAACACGCCATCAGGACCAGTGCGCCCCAGCCCAACCAGCGGCTCAAGAACGTTGAGTGTCGACCTGTCATATTCACGCATCCTGCGAAAAGGAATTCGTCCCGACATGTCCGCCGTGGAAGGGGGCAACCGCCAACGCAGGCCGTGTGCCACACGTTGGGATTCTCGATCCCGGCCCCCGCCTGTCGAACCAATCTGTTCGTTTTGCCACCGCCAGCATCGGCCTCTGAAACGCACCGATCAGGCCGTCGCATTCAATTCGATCAACATCCATTGCAGAACCAATGGCCGCGACGCATGTTAACGACTGACCGTCCATTCGCCCAATCAGTGGCCCGCTTCGCGGAGCGGCGATAACCCTACGCCGCCCGGCTCACCATCGGTGGGAAGAATGTTTTCCGAAGCGGCGGGCGGCGCTGGTAGAAATGACAGCGTGCGTCCGAGTTCTTGTCCCCTCGCCCCCGGCTTTGCGGGGGAGAGGGCTAGGGTGAGGGGGCTCGTCGATGGAGTGGACGCACCACGCAGATTCGCCGTTTCCTTCGAGAAAACATGTCAGACACGATGACGTCGGCAACATTCAAAGCCCCCTCACCCTAGCCCTCTCCCCCCGAGGCGGGCGGGAGAGGGGACCGGAATTGCAAACGAGTGCGGCGCTGGTAGAAACTACAATCCTCCCGCGTCGGCCGGTTCGAAAAGTTTAGACTCCCACTCCCACGTCGACCAATCAGTGACACTCATTGAGGCTCCCATGTTTGGCCCATCACGTTGGCGCTGGTTGCGTGACGTCTCCAGGTGGCATGCCGTGATGATTGCGATCGTCATGGCATCGCTCGCCGGCGCGGCTGAGCCGCGGCGCGTCGAACTGACCAGCCCGCTGCCGTACGGTCCGGCTCCCATCAATTACTTCTCCGAGACCGACGACGACCTGATCAAACAACTGCAAGCGAAGCTCGATGACGGCAAGCTCGAATTCCAGCCGCACGCGGAGACCGGCTATCTGTCCGACCTGCTGCGAGCGCTGGAGATCCCCGTCGAATCGCAAGCGCTCGTGTTCTCGAAGACGTCCGTGAACCAGGCGCTGATCAAGCCGTCGACACCGCGTGCCATCTACTTCAATGACGATGTGACCGTCGGCTGGGTTCCGAACGCCGCCGCCATCGAGATCACGCTGCAAGACCCGGCCAAGGGGACCGTCTTCTACACGCTGCCCCAACCGGTGGTCACAGACAAGACGGAGCCGGCCGATCCTCCGTCGATCCGGTTTCGCCGCGACGGCCGCTGCACGGCGTGTCATATCTCCGCGCGGACACTCAACGTGCCCGGCCACATTCTCAGTTCGTTCCTGACCGATTCGGCCGGCGCGCCGCGCGAGGGATATTCTTCGATCAACCATGCGACCGACTATGGCCAGCGCTGGGGCGGCTGGTATGTCACGGGCCGCGCGCCGAACCTGATCCACTGGGGCAACCTGATCGGCGACGCCGAGACCCAACGCCACAAGCAAGACCCGTCGTTCCGCGGCGCGGTGGCAGACCTCGCGCCATTGGTCGATCTGTCCCGCTATCCGTCCGCACACAGCGACATCGTCGCGCTGCTGGTGCTGAATCATCAGATGCACTTCGACAACCTCGTCAACCGGGTCAGCTTCGAGCACCGTCTGAATCGCCGCTCCGATGCGGAAGAGCACCTTATCCGCTACGCCCTGATGCAGGACGAAGCCCGGCTGACAGGCCCGGTAACTGGTTCGACAACGTTCGCCGACGTCTATCAATCGCGCGGCCCGCGCGACGAACACGGCCGCTCACTGCGGGAACTCGACCTGAAAACGCGGCTGTTCAAGCACGGCGTCAGCCCGCTGATCGCCTCGCGGTCGTTTCAATCACTGCCTGATGAAGTGAAAGTTCGGCTCCACCGGCGACTTCGCGACGAACTGTCACAACGCCCCGAGCCGACCGCTCTTGAGATCGTTCGACAATTGATTGGCGATGAACCGCCGTAACCGCCCGCGGGACGAGCCAACGGTTCAATGACTTCGCGGTCTCGTCACCCGGTCACTTCCGGGCCGAGAGGCGCGATGCGAACTGAGCGTGATCCGGCGTCGCCGTCCCTTGGCGAACGACATCCAACACGCGGGCCACATCACCCCGCAGCAGCGCGGCGGAGTCGAGCCACAGTCCGGGAAAGACTTCGCTGCGGTGGACGCCGTCCTCGCCGGGGACCAGACGTTCGTACTGACCCGATCGCAGCACGAACCAGTCGATGGCCTGGTCCCATGTGCGCCAGACGACATACTCGCGGACGCCGTTGCGGCGATAGACGTTGAATTTCACGTGCAGGTCGTAACTGACGGAACTGGCGGCCACCTCGGCGATCAATTCGGGGGCACCCGCGACATAACCACCGTCATTCTTCGACTGCCCACCGCACTCGGGAAGAATGCGGAGGAAGGCGTCGGGCTGGGGTTCATTGTCGAGGTCCAGCCGCAGCGTCGAGTTGTCGCCACCCTGCACGCCAGGAGTCATGGAACGATAGACGCCCAGCCAACCGATCAGATCGAAGCACGCAACGCCGTGCTCAATTTGACCGACGAACGACGGGATATAGACGACTCCTTCCAACAACTCAGCCTTCTTGACGTCCTTCGTCGCCAAGTAACGACGTTCGAATTCGTCCCGCGTGAGACGGTCGCCCGTCTGCAGCGGCGGAATGCGAACGGGTGGAACAAGCACGGGAGTCGGCATGATGGAGTCCTCAACGGCAGACTGAAGTTCGCCGTGCCATTATTCCGCAGGACACCACCTTGGTAAAGATGGCGACGCGGTGTCTTTGAAAGCGTTGGCTTCCAGCACCCTCGCCGATGGCTCGGGGTTAAACGAAGCAGCCTTTCGGCCGCAACCAATAAGTCAGAAGCTGAACCACGGATCACACAGATTTCACAGATGACACAGATCAGACGAAGACCAAAGTCATTCTCCTTCCCCCTCTTCATCTGTGAAATCTGTGGTCTGACTGCTGCCTCTTCGTCGGGGTCATCGGCTGGTTCCGAAATGCGCGCAGCACGACAAGAAGTTGACGAATCGTAGTACGATGTCGACGACGCCAAGCACTACCTCATCACAGTTCGATGATCCGCTGGCGCTGTTGTTCGCGGCGTTCGATCGCCTCCATCGTTGGCTTCGGGATCGCGGCGATCAGCTTGCGGGTGTATTCGTTTTGCGGGTTGGCGTAGATGTCGTCCGATGGACCGAACTCGACGATCCGGCCGGCGTTCATCACGGCCATCATGTCGGACATGAACTTCACCACACTCAGGTCGTGGCTGATGAAGATATACGTCAGGCCCCGCTTCTCCTGAAGATCCTTGAGCAGATTCAAGACTTGGGCCTGCACCGACACATCGAGCGCCGAGACCGATTCGTCGCAGATCAGGAAGTCGGGTTCGACCGCCAGCGAGCGGGCGATGCACAGCCGCTGACGCTGTCCGCCCGAGAATTCGTGCGGGTAACGATACAGGTGTTCGGCGAGCAACCCGACTTCTTCGAGCAGACTCGCGGCGCGGTCACGGCGGTCGTGCGAGTTGGCTCCGAGACGATGGACGCTCATCGCTTCGGTCAGCATCCCCTGAACCGTCATGCGCGGGTTGAGCGAACTGTAGGGATCTTGAAACACGATCTGCATCCGGCGTCGTTGCCTCCGCAACTCGCCACCGCGCAGATGCGCCCAGTCGAGACCCTCGAAGACCACGTTGCCATCGGTGATCGGGATCAGCCGCAGGATCGCCCGGCCGGTTGTCGTCTTGCCGCAACCCGATTCACCGACCAGCCCGAGTGTCTGGCCCTTGTAGACATCGAAGCTGATCCCGTCGACCGCCTTGACATGCCCCACGGTTCTCCGCAGCAGCCCCTTCTTGATCGGGTAGTAGACCTTGAGGTTCTCGACATGCAACAGCGGCTGCTGGCCGGCGGGAACGTGAGCGACCGCTTCTCTTGTCCCCTCGCCCCCCGCTTTGGGGGGGAGAGGGTTAGGGTGAGGGGGGCTTTCTGTTTCTGTTTCTGATTGAGGTGCGTCATCACCATTCGGCCCCCTCACCCTAGCCCTCTCCCCCGCAGACGGGGGCGAGGGGACAAGAGGATGCAACAGCCGTCCGCGGCCGCGGCCTTCGATTTCGGCGAGCCGCTCGGGGGACAACTGTTTTTCCGTGATGACCAGGCGGCCCGCGTCATCGGTGGTCGTCTGCATGAAGTCGGAGACGGTCGGCAGGCGGCGGCGGGAAGTGTCCAGCCGCGGACGGCAGGCGAGCAGCCCCTTCGTGTACGGATGCTGCGGGTTCGCGAAGATGTTTCGGACGGTGTCGTATTCGACCAGCTTGCCGCGGTACATGACGGCCACTTCGTCGGCGATCTCCGCGATCACTCCCAGATCGTGTGTGATGAACAGGATCGCCATGCCGCGCTCGTCGCGCAGCTTGCGGATCAGGTCGAGGATCTGGGCCTGGATCGTCACGTCCAGCGCGGTGGTCGGTTCGTCGGCGATCAGCAGTTTCGGATTGCACGAGAGCGCCATCGCGATCATGACCCGCTGCTTTTGGCCCCCCGACATCTCATGCGGATACTTGTCGAGCGACATGAGCGGGTCTGGAATTCCGACCTCGCGGAACAGCGCCAGTGACCGCTGGCGGGCTTCCTCGCGGGTGACTTTTTCGTGCAACAGGATCGCCTCGGCGACCTGATCGCCGACGCGATAGACCGGGTTCAGCGACGTCCCCGGTTCCTGGAAGATCATCGCGATGTCTTTGCCGCGCACGCCGGGCATCTCGTGGCGGGGCAACTGCACCAGGTCGCGACCGAGGAACGAAATGCGTCCCCCTTCAATCTTGGCACCGACATCGGGCAGCAACCGCATGATGGTCAGGGAGGTGACGGACTTGCCCGATCCCGATTCGCCCACCAGCCCCAGCGTTTCACCCAGCCGGATCTTCACCGACAGATCGTCCACCGCCTTGACGGTCCCGGCATCCGAATGGAAGTAGGTCTTCAGGCCGGCGATTTCGAGGAGTGCGGTCTCGGTCATGGGTGAGTTCCGAGGGGGAGTGGGCAGTGGGCAGTAGGCAGTGGATAGTGGATGGTGGGTAGGGAAGCAAGGAGACGAGCGTCTTGGCGCGGCGGAACCGCAACCAAACGTATGCAATGAAGTTTGCAATGGGCCTTTATCCCGAAGGGATTGAGTCACATAGCCCAGGGTTGACGCGCTTCGCGGCTACCCTGGGTTAGAGTGACGACGGCATGACTACCCCGATGGGGTTGCGTCATCTGCCACCAATGACGCAACCCCCGTTGGGGTAGAACACATTTCAATCACCGTCCCCCAGGGTTGCCGCGAAGCGCGGCAACCCTGGGCTATAAGACGCAACTCCTTCGGAGTAACAGCACAGACTCAACGCACATTCGAAATCTTCTCGCCAACGCAACCTTTCAACGTTTGCCTCGCACGGAGCGGCACTTCTGCCTCTGGCTACCCACTATCCACCACCCACTATCCACTAAATCCCAATGCAGTACAGCCATTCCTGCCGCGGCCCTTTTGACGAATCGGCGACTCGCAGGAACAGTTGCCCCTTGCTGATCCCCGGGCTGGCGAAGCCTTCCGTGCCGAGACGGTTCTCGGCGACCTGTTCGTACTTCTCGGGATTGGCCTTGAAGACGGTTGTCTTGCCGGACATGTCAGTCGTGAAGATGTTTCCACCGGAGGCGACCGGAGAGACTCGGAATTCGCCACCAACGCGATGCTTCCATTTTTCCACACCCGATGCGGCGTCGTGACAGCGCGCGATCCCGTCGTCGCTCACCACGTACAAGTACCCGTCCAGCACCAGCAGCGACGGGACATACGACTTGTTGGCGTTTCTCCAGGCGACAGTCCCATCGGGTTTGAGGGCGATGGTTTCTTTCTGCGGAAAACCGCCGCTGGCAATGACCAGGCTGCCGGTGGTGACGGGCAATCCGACTCCCGCTTCGGCCGTCCCCGGAGTGGACCAGAGTTGATCTCCCGTCAGCGGGTCGTAGCTCGCGACCTCACGGCAGCCGCAGATCACCAGTTGATCCTTGCCACCCAAGGTCACGACGCGCGGCGACGCGTAGCTGGAGTATTCCGGACGCGGTTTCCGCCAGACGATCGCACCGTCGGCCCGATTCAGAGCGGCGATGAAACCCCCCTGTTGATGATCGGCGGCGAGCAGCACGAGCGACTTGTAGAGCGTCGGTGACGCCGAGTACCCAAACTTGGCGGCGAAGCTGCCGACTTCAGTCTGCCAGACCTGCTTGCCATCGAGATCCAATGCCGTCGCCCAGATCTTGCGATCGTTCAGGAACATCGCATACAGGCGCTCGCCGTCGCATGCCAGAGTGCTGCTGGCCTGGGTGCTCTGATCGTGCATCTGGGTCTCGAAGTTTCCCTCGAACAGCGGCTGTTGCCAGAGCTGCTTTCCGTCTTTCCGATCCAGGCAGACGACGGACTGCACCTTCGCCTGCTCGTCGGCCGTTTCGAGGAAGATGCGACCGCCGATGATGATCGGGGACGAGTGACCGCGACCGGGGAGCTTCACCTTCCAGACGACGTTCCAGAGGGCGTTTTCAGTCTCTTTCCATTTTGTGGGAACGGCCGGTCCGGTGGCGATGCCGTCGGCGTTCGGGCCGCGCCACATGGGCCAGTCGCCGTCACCGACCTTCAGCGCCGCCGCTTCGCCGGAGACCGAGGCTTGCTTCGCGGAGATCTCCTGCGTCTTGGGGACGGGCGGCCCCGGAGGTCTGCCGGGCCGGCCACATCCGGCGGCGATCAGTGCCAGGCAACACGTCACAACGGAACAGATTCGCATCGAGCAACTCCCGAAAATCCACTACAACGACCCGATCCCGCCGGTCGTCTTGAGTTCATTGCCGCAGGCGGGCATTCTAGTGCCACAGCGCACGTTCGCAATTCCGGTCCCCTCTCCCGCCCGCTTCGGGGGGAGAGGGGACAAGAACGCGAACGCGAACGCGAACGCGCACTGTAAGACTCGGTGATGGAACCAGCGCTTCCCACCGTCACGGAACTGCGACGAAATTGGAGAAGTTGATGACCCACTTTGACCTGTCGATGCACGGCATCACAGCGAAGACCATTTTGCGAAACGTGGCTCCCTCGAAGTTGTACGAGGAAGCGATCCGGTTCGAACCGGGGACCACCATCTCCGACACCGGCGCCCTGATCGCTTACTCGGGCGAAAAGACCGGCCGGTCGCCGCAGGACAAGCGGCTGGTTCAGCACACGGCGTCGGAAGGAGACATCTGGTGGGGGCCGGTCAATTTCCCGCTCGACCAGGTCTCGTTTGCGATCAACCGTGAGCGGGCCAAGGACTATCTCAACACGCGCGACCGCCTGTACGTGGTCGACGGCTACGCTGGCTGGGATCCGCAGTACCAGATCAAGGTCCGCATCATCTGCTCGCGGCCGTACCACGCCCTGTTCATGCACCAGATGCTGATCCGTCCCACCGACGAACAGTTGCGGCATTACCACGAGCCGGACTTCGTCGTCTACAACGCCGGCCGCTTCCCCGCCAACCGGCTCACCTCGGGCATGACGTCCAAGACGAGTGTCGATGTCAGCTTCGAAAACGGCGAAGTCGTGATCCTTGGGACCGAATACGCCGGTGAGATGAAGAAGGGGATCTTCACCATCATGAACTACCTGATGCCCAAGCGCGGCGTCCTCTCGATGCACTGTTCGGCGACCGCCGACCGCGAGACCGGCCAGTCGTCGATCCTGTTCGGACTGTCGGGGACCGGCAAGACGACGCTCTCGGCCGATCCCAAGCGGGCGCTGATCGGTGACGACGAACACTGCTGGTCCGCCGAGGGGATCTTCAACATCGAAGGGGGCTGCTACGCGAAGGCGATCTATCTGTCGCGAGAATCCGAGCCCGAGATTTTTCAGGCGCTGCGGTTCGGCGCGGTCCTGGAAAACGTCGTCTACGACGACGCGCATCACCACGTCGATTTCGACAACTCGACCATCACACAAAACACGCGCGGCGCGTACCCGATCGAATACGTCACGAACGCCCGCATCCCGTGCGTCGCCGGTCATCCCACCGATGTGATCTTCCTGACGTGCGATGCCTTCGGCGTGCTGCCCCCCGTCAGCCGGCTGACACCGGAACAGGCGATGTACCACTTCATCAACGGCTACACGGCGAAGGTCGCGGGAACCGAAGTCGGAGTGAAGGAACCGCAGGCGACGTTCTCGCCCTGTTTCGGCGGACCGTTCCTCGTCTGGCCTCCGAAGAAATATGCCGAACTGTTGGAGGAAAAGATCCGCTCGCACCGGGCCAATGTCTGGCTGGTCAACACCGGCTGGAGCGGCGGGCCGTATGGCGTCGGTTCACGAATGAAGCTGTCGATCACGCGGGCCATCGTCGACGCGATCCACGCCGGCCAATTGCTCGACGCGCCGACGGCGACCGACCCCTTCTTCGGCCTGCACGTGGTGACCGAGTGCCCGCATGTTCCCGCCGCGGTGCTCAATCCCCGCCAGACCTGGTCCGACCCCGCCGCCTACGACGCCACCGCGCACAAACTCGCCGCCCTGTTCGCCGAGAACTACGCCCAGTTCCAGGCAGGGGGCACGTTCAAGGGAATGATGGACGGGTAGTCGTCGAACAATTGGAGGTTGCGAAGCTCTGTCGTTTAGCCCTGAGCCAACGGCGAAGGCGGAGTGGGCCGAAGCGTCTGTCGCCGCAGGCTCTGTCGATACTGGAATCGGGGGCGCTGGCAACGCCCGCCTTCGCCGTTGGCTCAGGGTTAAACGAAGGCGGGGCCGCGAATCAAAGCGGTTCGACCACTCGTCCGGTTGGCCGACCAGTCCGTCCTCCTCACCGTGCCTACTTTTCGAACCGTTCCGGGCTGAGCAGTTTCGACATTTGTTCCGACTTCATGTTTTCGGGGGTGGCGACGTACTCGCCGGTCCCGATCCGCTTCTCCACGGCGGTCCCGCGGATCTTGGTGACCATCGCTTTGACCGACTCGTAGCCCATCGTCACCGGATCCTGCAACACGATGCCGTGACACGTGCCGGATTCCATCGCGCGGATCAGTTCCTCGCTCGGATCAAACGCGATGAACTTCACCTTGCCGAGCAGTTCGGTTTCCTTCATCGCACCGAGCACTCCGATGGCGTTCGGCTCGCAGACTGCGAAGATCCCGTGGACCTCGTCCTTGTACTTGTTGAGAACCTCAATGGCCTTTGTCAGCGACTCCTCCTGCGTGGTCCCGGCGTATTGGTTGGACGACAAGACCTTGATGTCCGGGTACTCCTTCGCCAGTGCTTCCAGGAATCCATCTTCGCGCTGCTCGGTGCTTTCGCTCCCCGCGTTGTAGCGCAGGACGATCACGTTCCCCTTGCCACCCAGGGCCGCGGCCATCTGCTTCGCGGCCAGCGCGCCTCCCTTGCGGTTGTCGGTGGCGACGTAGCTGACGATCTTCGATTCGTCCTGCAGGCCGCTGTCGAAGATCACGACGGGGATACCGGCCTCGACCGCCTCGTGGACCGGGCCGATCAGCGCCTGCTTGTCGAGCGGCGCAACACAGATGCCGTCGACCTTGTTCGTGACGAAGTCTTGGACGACGCTGATCTGTCCATCGCGGTCGTTCTCCAGCAACGGACCCTTCCACAGGACCTCGACATCCCCGAGTTCCTTGGCCGCGTTCTCGGCGCCGGCATGGACGGACTTCCAGAAGACGTGCGTCGTCCCCTTGGGAATCACGGCGATCCGCAGTTTCTTCGGCGCGGTCCCCTTGGAAGCGGCGTTCGAACTGTTGGACTTTTGGATGGGCGCGGGATCGTTCGTAGAACCGCAGCCGACAGTGATGGCCAGACAGAGCAACAGACCCAGCGAGCGTCTCATGAGGGGACTCCAATGGAAGGGGACGGTGGAAGGTGATCGGTGGCGGTGCGGCATGGTAGCAGTGGGTGGTGGCTCGTGGGTAGTGGATGGGGAGGCGGGACGCAGGGCCATCGCCTTTTTCAAAGTAGGGTGGGACCAGCTCGCTTCGAGCGCCGGCCCACCGTCAGGAAACATCGACAATTGCTGGTGGGCCGGCGCGGCGAAGCGCCGCTGGTCCCACCCTACATCCTGCCCACCTTCAAGAAGCCAATCGCCCTGAGGCGGGAGGTGGCGTCGTCACGCCGGTCTCCGCTCGGGGCCTGAAAAACCCGTCCCACACGAACCAGCAGCCATCGTTCACAACGTGCCGGGGAGGACTCGGGCCATTTCCAGCAGGAACAACCGCCGCAGGGCGTCGTAGCCGCGGTCGTTGGGGTCTTCGAGATTGTCCCAGTACCAGTAATGGGGATCGTTCGCGCGGTAGGCGTGGTGCCAGAAGTGGGTGCAGTGAATGCCGTGGCCCAGGAACTCACCTCGCATGTCGATCAGAGTCACGTCGGCATGTCGGTCCGCGAATTGAGAGAGCGCGTCGTTGTAGGACTGCAAAACCTTCACACCATCCGGCCACGCGGGCAGGCCGGCGTAGACGATGTCGCCGTCTCCATCGGTCGGATCGTAGATGTTGGCGATGAAGATGTGGCAGCCACCGGGGAACGTCGCGCGAACCTTGTCTGCGATCACCTCCAGCCTCGCTGAGTAGTTCTTGGTCCATTCGGCGACTCGATCGATCGCGGCTCCATACATCGCCCCTTCTCGCGGCGGAGTCCGGCCGTAATTGTGGATGACATCGTTGCCACCCGTGGTCATGACGACGATGCCAAATGTGTCGGCGTCGTGGGGCTTCAACTTGGGAAGTTGATAGTCGACGCATTCGATCGACGTGGTCCCGGAGATTGCCAGATTGAGCGGTTCAAGATTCGGCAGGACGTGCGACAGGCAGACTCCTTGCATGTCGGGAAATTCGTCCGCGGGATTCTGAACGAGACGCTGAAAGTAACAGTGGCTCCCGGTGCTGGCTCCCAATCCCTGTGTCACGCTGTCCCCGAGTCCGAGCAGAATCACGGGGCGCGAACTCCAGACAGTCTGGAATGCCTCACCGGGAACGATTGGCCCGGCCGGCCCCGATCCCACTGGTCGGGCAAAACGATAGTGACTCCATACCGCGACAACGGCCACGACGACGACGCCAAGCGAGATCAGCGTGATCAGCCGACGACGTTTGCGATTCGGGACGGCGAAAGTCGGGGAAGCTTCGTTCACAATGGCTCGGTAGATACTAAGGGGGTGGACGAGAAGCGCAGCAACGAGATGTAGTGTTCTGGCGATTGCGGCATTCTCATGGCGCGGCAATTGATTTATCGAGAGTCTGACTCGTAGTGACGTCACATTCCAGCCAACGTCGAATTGCCGCCGCGACAAATCGGCGGTTGGTTCGTTCCGATCTTGGTACACCGACCGCGCCATTCAACTGGGTTGCCGATTCGGGCCGGAATCAGCGATGATCCCGCCTCATCCGTGGTCTCATGAACATCGACAACTCCCTTGAATCGGAGAGCCAGCATGAACTGTTCCGGGCGATTCACCCTGTGCCTGATTGGAAGCCTTTTGGCGACCTCGTTGTGCTGCGGATGGTCGGCGCTCGCGGACGAACTGAGCGACGAGGAACGCGGGGCCGGGTTTGTCTCGATGTTCAACGGCCAGGACTTCACCGGCTGGCATTTCACCGGCGACCAGTCGGCCGACAAGGTGACGAACTGGAAGGTGGCCGACGGCGTGATCCAACTCAGCGGCGGCGGCAACCCGCATCTGGCAACCGACGTCGAATACGCCAACTTCGAAATGCGGTTTGAATGGCGGGGCCTGAAGCCGAACTACAACAGCGGCTACTTCATCCGCAGCGGCAAGAACCTCGGCAGCAACCAACTGAACCTGGCCAAGGGGGGCGAGGGGGCTTTCATCGGCGGCAAAGTGACCGGAGCTAAAGGGGTCGGCGACTTGCAGAAGCCATCTGGTGAATGGAACGAATGGCGGGTGCTGGTCGAGGGGGACAAAGTCACCTTCACCTGCAACGGCAAGCCCGCCTGGGAAGCCACCGGACTGAAACCCGACAAGGGATTCATCGGCCTGCAGGCCGAAGGGGCACCGATGGAGTTTCGGCGGTTGCGGATTCGGGAAATCAAATAATCAAATTGAGTTATTGACCGCGGATGGCGCGGATAACCCAGCGCGGCCTTCAGCCGCAACCAAGAGTAGACAGGAAGATGTGGGACAGGAAAATAAGTTCCAACACCGCGTTTGTCTTCTCGGATCTTCCTGTCGCAAATCTTCCTGTCGAACTCTTCTTGACGGTTGTCGGCGAATGAATGGCGACAAGTTTTGATGACGACTTGCAACGCGGCTTGACGGAAATGAAATCTGCGCGGCCAGACCAGAAACGAATCGTGCGTAGTACGGATGGGACAGTTCTGAATTCCGCGAGTTCCATGTTGTCGGCAGGTCATTACGCTTTGAATTGGTGGGCACATGACGAGATTTCATCGCCACGGTCGTCGCTGGACGGCACAGATTCTTCTCCTGCTCCTGCTGGGAACGATTCCGTCGGCCGGCGCGGCGGAGATCGACTTTGCCCACGACATTGTTCCCGTCTTACGAAAACATTGCGGGCAGTGTCACACCGGCGACAAGAAGCAGGGCGGGTTTTCGATGAACACGCGCGATCTGCTGTTGGCCGGTGGCGAAGCGGGCCGCGCGGTGGTGCCCGGCAAGAGCACCCAGAGCGAGTTGATCCGGCGACTGACGTCGAACGATCCGAACAAGATGATGCCGCCGGAAGGAGACCGGGTTCCCCAGGACAAGATCGCGCTGCTGTCGGCCTGGATTGATGCCGGACTCAAATGGGAGGACGGGTTTGCCTTCAAGGCCGCCACTTACGAACCGCCGCTCAAGCCGCGCCGTGTGGAACTGCCGCCGGTTGTCGACGGACGCCAGAACCCGGTCGACCGGATCATTGATGCGTACTTCCAACAGCACCGCGTCGCGCGGCCAAAGCCGGCCGCGGATGCCGTCTTCCTGCGACGCGCCTTCCTCGACGTCACCGGACTGCTGCCCCCACCCGACAAACTGGCGGAGTTCCTGGCAGACCGAAGTCCCAACAAGCGAGCCGACTTGATCCGGCAGCTACTTGGTGACGACGTCGCCTATGCCGATCACTGGCTGACTTTCTGGAACGATCTGCTGCGGAACGATTACACAGGCACCGGCTTCATCACCGGGGGACGCAAGCAGATCACGACCTGGCTGTATCGGTCGCTGGTCGACAACAAACCCTACGATCAGTTCGTGCGGGAACTGATCGCACCGATCGCGGAATCGGAGGGATACATCCAGGGGATTCGGTGGCGCGGCGACGTGAATTCCAGTCAGACGGTCGAGGTCCAGTTCGCGCAGAGCATTTCGCAATCGTTCCTCGGGATCAACATGAAGTGCGCGTCGTGCCACGACAGCTTCATCGATCGCTGGAAGCTCGACGAAGCCTACGGGCTGGCGGCCATCTATGCCGCGCAACCGTTGGAGATCCATCGCTGCGACAAGCCCGTCGGCCGCAAGGCCGCGCCGACCTGGATCTTTCCGGAACTCGGCCAGATCCAGCCGAACGCGCCCCAGCCCGAACGGTTGAAGCAACTGGCCGGCTTGATGACGCATCCGGACAACGGCCGCTTCACACGGACGATCGTCAACCGCCTCTGGCACCGCCTGATGGGACGCGGCATCGTGCATCCGGTGGACGCCATGCACACCGAACCCTGGAGCGCCGACCTGCTCGACTTCCTCGCCGTACACCTCGCCGACAATGGCTACGATCTGAAGCAGACCATCGGACTGATCTGCACGTCCGCGGCGTATCAGGCGCAAACGCTCGCCTTGGACGCCGCGCCGGATGCCGCGACGTTCGTCTTTCGCGGACCACTCACCCGGCGCATGACCGCCGAACAGTTCCTCGATTCGGTCTGGCAGATCACCGGCGCGGCACCGGCCAAGCCGGACGCGGTCGTCGTGAGAATGAAGCGCGAGCCGGCCAGTTCAAAACCGGGCGCACCGGAACCAGTGAAGCCCAAAGCACAGGATGCGGCGCTGCAGGCACAGTGGATCTGGTCGTATGCGGCATCGGCTGCGTCGCCGGCCGGAGAGACGGTGACGTTTCGCCGGCAATTGGATCTGGCGGCCGTCCCGGCGCAGGCCACGGCGGTGATCACGTGCGACAACGAATACACGCTCTCCGTGAACGGCCGCAAGCTGCAGTCGGACGGCAACTGGGAAACGGTGGAAGCGGTGCCGCTGGAGACGGCTCTGAAAGCGGGCGCGAACGAGATCGTGATCGTCGCCAAGAACGGCGGCGCATCGCCGAACCCGGCCGCGCTGATCTTTGAAGCTCGCTTGCGAATGCCCGACAAGAGCGAGCAGTCGATCGCGACCAACACCGATTGGGAATGGACGTCGTCGCTTCCCGACGGCAACGGCAAGTTCAAGCAGCCACCGACCGATTGGAAACCCGCCGTTGCCGTGGACACTCCCACCACCTGGTCCGGCCGGGTCGGACCGGAGATGCTCGCGCTGTTGACACAGAGCGGCAGCGGTTCCGTCCGCATGGTGCGCGCGTCGCTCGTGAAGAGCGACGCCCTGATGCGGTCGCTCGGCCG
>JAYTIB010000967.1:0-7133 GCA_043732205.1 Schlesneria sp.
ATCCGCTTGGGGACCAGTTCGCCGATGATGAGCTGCAAGAAGGAAATGCCGCACACCACCGCGGTGAGCGCCAGTCCCACCCGCCGCTCGGCAATCCACGCCACGGGAAGCTGACCGAGCCACACGGCCAGCGGGTCGGCGAGTTTCGCCCCGGCAAACGCCGAAGCGAATGTGCTGATCAGCGTCATGCCCACCTGCACCGTGGGCAGAAACCGGTCGGCATCGCGGGCCAGGGACAGCGCCACCGCCGAAGCCCCGTCACCCTCGGCGGCCCATTGTTCCAGTCGTCCGCGGCGCGCGGTGAGGATCGCGATTTCGGCGGCGGCGAAGAAGCCATTCAGCAACGCCATCAGCACGATCACGCCCAACTCAACCGCCCAACTCGACACGATTCATTCTCCGGCGCGAGGTCCAGAAGTGAAACCGCGTCCGATTATGCGAACCGCGCGCCGTCCGGTCGAGCCACTCGCGCCGAACGGTGTTCGCGACGCGGAAACTGGCGGCATCCGATCAATTTCGCGGTGACGGGGTCGGTTTGCGGTCGTTGGATTCTTCCCGCGCTTTCTGAGTCGCGCCGAAGCTCAACAAATCCGTGTGTTCGGACGGTTCCCATCGGTAGCTCTTGGCCCGCAGTTCAAAGATCGGCTCGCCGTTCGGTTGGGCGCCGCGTTCGAAGAGTCCCAGTTCGCCGCTCACACTGCCGCCGGTCGGGCAGCAGTTGCCGTCACCCTTGTTCCAAATGTGGAAGCCAAACTCAAGAGTGCTGTTCGGACGCTCGGCGGCTGCCTTCGAGGACATTCCGATTCCCTTCCAGACACCTTGCCCCTCAAGAAATCGCCACGGGAGGGTTTCCACGGGAGACACCCATTTGACGGGAATGAGTCGATCCTTGTGCTCGACGAACACGTGGTGCCGGGTAAGGTTCGCCGTTCCATACCAGACTTCCGTGACAACGAACAATTTGACTTGGTGACTTGTCTTGCCGCCATAGGCCTCAGTCGTCACGTAGATCCATTTTGGATCCTCGAAAAATGTGTGCTCGCCACGTTCCCCCAGAAAAACTCTCTCCAGCCGATAGCCGCCCGGTTGCCTCGAATACACTGCCACCCGGATGTCGGCGTGCTTGGTCACGATCCAACACTTGTTGTTGGGATCGGAGGACCACGCTTCCTCCGCCATTCGTGTCAGCTTGCAGGTCCGAGGCGCCTCCGGAAAGTTGACCGGGTCGTACTTCGGATTTGCGGCATCCGCCAAAATTTCGGCATGAGTCCACAGCCGATCTTCGGCCAACGCGCCCAGACAAAGCCCATGCACCATGCCAGCCAGCACAATCAGCCACCTCATGCGGTTTCCTCCGTGAAATACCGGTCGCCTTACGCCAACTCGCGACTCCAGACCTGCCAGACCGTGACCAGACAGTCGGCCATCGAGACGCTGAATGCCACGGCCAAGGGCGGCACGACGAGAACGCGATCCTCGAAGAACGGTTGCCCCAGCAGATGAGCGTCGGTCCTGAGTCTTCGGTCAATGTCATCTGCCGCGCGTTGCACGACATCTCGCTGGGCCGCGGACAGCCAAAGTGCGGCAAGATCGTCCTGAGTGGAAGCAGTCCAGACGACAGTGAACCGCATTACGTCGACTCCGAAGAGTCGAGGCGGCGCCAGAGTTCGGACAAGGGGTAGGCTGGTTGCCCGGAGTTCTTACGACGCCGCAATTCTTGCGGGTCGAAATGGGCGGCCGCCTCGGCATACATCGCGTCCAAGTCATGGTCGGCTGGAACGAAACGCCCCAAGACACGGCCCTCGGCGTCGCAAAGTTCAGTCTCGTCACGGAGCGTTGCCAGCCAGTTCTGAATCGCCGGATCAGTAATCGTCGTCACCATGTTCAGTCTCCTTCTCCAAGCCAGTCTATCGACGGGCTGGGCCTGCGAGAATACGTCGTTGAATGCGCTTCGCCAAATCCTTTCGCCCTTCATCGCGCGAACGATATATCTACCGGCAACCCATCGTCGTCGCGGACAAGCCGCCCGTGGCGGTTAGATGTCGTAGTACATTGCGAACTCGTACGGATGCGGGCGTTGGCGCAGGGCGTCGATTTCCTTTTCGGTCTTGTACCAGATCCACGTGTCGATCACGTCTTCGGTGAACACGTCGCCCCGCAGCAGGTACTGGTGATCCTTGCGCAACGCCGCGAGTGATTCTTCCAGCGACGCCGGCGTCTTGGGGACGTTCGTCAGTTCATCCGGTGCCAGATCGTATAAGTCTTTGTCGAGCGGCCGGCCGGGATCGATGCGGCGCTGGATGCCGTCGATCGCGGCCATCAACACGGCCGACATCGCGAGGTAGCCGTTTGACGAGGCGTCGGGGCAGCGGAATTCGATCCGCTTGCTTTCCGGGCGGGGCGTATGCACGGGGATGCGGATCGCCGCCGAGCGGTTGCGGCTGCTGTAGGTCAGGTTGATCGGCGCTTCAAAGCCGGGGATCAGCCGCTTGTAGCTGTTGGTCGTCGGACAGCAAAAGGCCATCAGCGACGGCGCGTGATGCAGGATGCCGCCGATCGCAAACATCGCCGTTTCCGACAGCCCCGCGTAGCCGGACCCGGCGAACAGGTTGGTGGCCCCGTTCCACAACGAGAAGTGCAGGTGCAGTCCCGATCCATTGTCATTCCACAGCGGCTTCGGCATGAAGGTGGCCGACTTGCCGTGCCGGGCGGCGACGTTTTTGACGACGTACTTGTAGAGCAACAGGTTGTCGGCCGTCTTCACCAGCGGCGCGTAACGCATGTCGACCTCGCACTGACCGGCGGTCGCGACCTCGTGATGCTGCGCCTCAACGGGGACACCGCAGTCCTGCAGCGTCAGCATGATCTCGGTCCGCAGATCCTGGAGCGTGTCGACGGGGGGGAGCGGGAAGTAGCCCTCCTTGTAGCGGACCTTCTGACCGCTGTTGCCGCGCGGTTCGACGCGGCCCCGGTTCCACTGCCCTTCGATGCTGTCGACGTGGTAGTACGCCTCGTGCTCGTTCTGGTCGAAACGGACGTCGTCGAACACGAAGAATTCCGCTTCCGGCCCGAATTGCGCGGTGTCGGCCAGCCCGGTCGACTTCATGTAGTTCTCAGCTTTCCGGGCAACATTGCGCGGATCTTTGGCATAGTCCTCGCGCGTGATCGGATCCTGGATGTTGCAGGTCATCACCAGCGTCTGGGACATGAACGGATCGACAAAGGCCGTTCCCGGATCGGGGACGACCAGCATGTCACTCTCGTTGATCGCCTGCCAGCCGCGGATCGACGAGCCGTCGAAACCGAATCCGTCCTCGAAACTCTTCTCGGTCAGGGCGGTGACGGGGATGGTGAAGTGTTTTTGAGTGCCGGGAAAGTCCATGAACCGCAGATCGACGGCCCGGACTTCCTTCTCACGGCACAGGGCCAGAACTTCACGCGGGGTGGGGGAATGCACAGACGCGGTCTCCGCTGGACGATCAAAGTTTCAGTCACGCGACTTGGAAGGCCGCCACGATATGCAAACGCGATACCGCCGGGCAAGCCGGGGCGATCCGTTCACACGAGTCTAATTCTGCTGGCGGGTCTGCGCCGCGGCCCCCAAAATCAGCCAGTGTCCCGGACGCTCCAAGCGTCCGGGACACTGAGTCTTGGTGAAACGAGACCCGTGTGACCGACTCGCGACTTTCTGCGGCGAGTTCCGGCCGGTATCCTGCCCGTCGAGTGAAATGTCCAACGTGTGTCTGTCAGCATGAAAGGAGGCATGAATGTCGCGTACCGTCTCTAGCTCTCGTGCGGCCGCTTGGATGTCGTCGATCGCGAAGGCGACCTTCTTGGTCTTCATGGTCGGTCTGAATTCGAGAACACAGGCCGACGACGCGAAGCCGCGGGTCGCTGCGCCCGCTCCCGAATATCCGCTGGTTATCTTCGCCTTTTCCAGCATCAACCGGCTGCACGAACGAGTGAAGCTATTTGCGGATGCCGCCGGACGGCCCGAATCGGCCGGTTTGATATTCAAAGTGTTGGCGACCGATGAAGAATTCAGCGAGCTATTCCAAAACGAAGGTTTCGACCCGACGCGACCGGTCGGTCTGATGAACTTCCCCAAGGCATTCAGCGCGGCCAGCCGTCAAGCGGCGGAGGTCGGCGACACTGAGGCTCCAACCGAATTGAGCATGCCGGAACTCGACGATGTCGGCGGCATTCTTGAGTTCCTGGCCGGGGATCCGGTCATCTTCTTTCCCGTTCGCGATGCCAATCTCTTTGTTCAGGCACTCGGCAAAGCGATGAGCGAGACGCTCGTTCCCACGCCGGGAAGGCCCGGTTGCTTCCAGAACGACAAGGGCGAAGAACAACCGGTGCGGATCGTGGGAAAGTATGTCGTGATTTGCGAAGACGAAGTGGTCGATCGTCGGTTCCCGGACATTGATGGACTCTGCCGGCCATTGCTGGTGGGTCGCGACGCCGTGGTTTCGATTCAGGCCCGCGGCATCCCCAAGGTGTTGCGAGCGGTTTACGGCGAGGCCCTCAAGATGGCCGTCGGGGCGACGCTGCAACGGTTCGACGGCGAATCCGATCTCGCCTTCCGCTGGCGGACCGCGTTTGGAGCGTTTCAACTGGAACTGCTCGACATCGCCGTCTCGCACATCGAAGAGATCAACATTGGGCTGAAGTTCGACCCGGTGAAGGTCGAGGCCGCGTTCGACATGGAAATCGTCGGCCCAAAGAATGGGAAGCTGGCGCAACTCTGTAACGGCCTGTCCGGCAAGCGGAGTTTGTTCGCGGAACTGGCGGGCGACGATTCACCGTTCAACCTGGCAATCTCAACATCGCTCAACCCGCGCCTCACCAAGCCGCTGGTCGACGCGCTGCGCACTCGACCCGAGTTCGGTGTCGATTGGGAAAGTCCCGAGGTTGCATCCACAGCACTGGGCGAGTTGTTCCGCACTCTGGCAAACACGATCGAAGCCGGACACCTCGACGTGTTGGCCACGTCGCGCGGTTCCGTTGAACGGCCGGTCCACATGCTGGGACTGCGCCTCGCCACCAACCCGCAATTGGTCCCGGCCCTGCAGATCCTGCTCGATCAAGTCAGCAAACTTGAAGACGAACACGAACTGCAACTGGGCATCGACTCGATCGACGACCAGCCCATCCATTGGCTGCCGCCCCCTTTTTCTGACGACTTGATTCACGCGTTGGTGTCCGATCTGACAGGCGTTGACCACGCGTTGCCGGAACAAGGATCGCTCTGGATCACGGCGACCCCGCAGTCTTTGTGGTTCGCGTGGACAAAGGACGAGTCCGCGACGGCACCCGACGAACTGAAGGACGCCGTCCGATCCCTGAACCAACCGGCCAACCGCACCGCTGCGTCGGCCAAAGCGATGGCTCCCGTTCAGATGGTCCTGCACACCCGCGACTGGCCCGTGTCCGTCAGTGAAGACGATCCGGCGTTGAAGTCCGACAAGGCCGAGGTCCAGCAGGCGGCATTCGAAGCATTGGAGCAACGCAAACAGCGCGGCGAAGTCATTCAAACCGCATTCCGCGAACGCCCCGAAGCGGTTCGTTTCGAAGTCCGCCCCACCGACACCGGCCTGCGGATGCGCTTGAACTTTGAAGAGGCGTACGTGACCTGGTTCGGAATGTACATGGCCGCCATCGCGGACGAGGTATCCGAATGATCGCTACTGTAGTCCCGCCGGCGGGGTGGCTTTGCTTGAGGCGATCGACTCCGTTGGACGTGCCACTGCTTGTCGGCTTTGGGACAAGCAGTGCGAGTGGCGAGACAAACCCTCCATCGGCACTGCTTGCCCCAAGGCGGTCAAGCAGTGGCACAATTCAATCGAACAACCAATCAAGCAGGCCCACCCCGCCAATTCCAGCCCGAACATATCGGAAAGAGGGAAAGGGTGCGGCATGACAATTCTCTGGCTCGTCGTCCTGCTGTCTCAGGCCAACACCGAACGCAACCCGTTTGCCACAATCCAGAGCCGCGTATTTCGCGAGATTGAAGCGGCGACACCTGTCCTCGAAAAACTTGTGCGCGATGGGAAGCAGGAAGGACTTGTTGCGGAGTTGGTGCGGCTGGACCGGATTCACGACCAGAAGAAGGACGCTGACGCGAAGATGGTATTCATGGCGCACATTCTGAGCGCGATCGCGACGGAGGATGGAGGTGCGCGGAGTTTTTGGATTCGGGAGAGTTGTGAGCCTTTCGCACTCGCAGTTGCGACGAAACCGTTGAAAATTCCGGCGCATGCAGAACTTCTGGAATCCCAAGTGATGGCATTCCATGAAATTCTCGCAGAGACACGATATTCCAACGAGCCGGACAAGCGGGAGGAACATCTACTGCGACGAATTTCGCGAGTGAAATTGGCAACGGAGATTTGGACTCGGGTCGTGGAATCGCAGATTGCCAGTTCTCGCCAGTTTTCTGAGGAACTCGTCGAGAACATCCTCAATGGCGAAGACGATCTTAGAATGCCGCCGCTTCCGAAAACGATACCCCCCTTTTCAATCACTCCCGGGCAATCACCGGATAGCATTCGCGATCCCAAGATCAGGCAGGACTACATGGGCTACCTCAAGCAATGCCAAGACGTGAGATTTCGGTTTTCTCAGGCCGCAAGCCTCCACGAACTGCGGCGAGGCAGCTATCTGCGCATCACGCGACAATACCTCGAAAAGCTGTACGGTTCGGATCGCAAGACATGGGACGAGTTCCGGAAGATCGTCGAAGAGACTGTTGCAGACAAGGAACTGGCTCAGCAGGTAGTGAAAGACCTGACGCGCAGGAAGAACCAGTAGGCGGCGGGGTGGCCCGTGCAGGAGCGTTTCCGCGATGCCCCGGTCTGATTTGTTGATCCTTGTCACCTCGATTCGACTTCCGCCCCGCCGAGACCGGGCGGGGTGGTTTTGCGTGAGGCGATCGACTCCGTTGGGAGTGCCACTGCTTGTCGGCTTTGGGACAAGCAGTGCGAGTGGCGAGACAAACCCTCCATCGGCACTGCTTGCCCCAGGGCGGTCAAGCAGTGGCACAATTCAATCGAACAACCAATCAAGCAGGCCCACCCCGCCCATGCCCCGGTTTGCCATCCTGACTCACGATCATCCGTTCCTCCATTGGG
>JAYTIB010000968.1:0-18538 GCA_043732205.1 Schlesneria sp.
GGCAAGACTTTCTTTACCCGCGTAGCTGAAGTCGTGAGACTTCAGACCGAAGTCTCACGACTTCGGCTACGGGTAAGACATCTCCTGCCGCTCGCCTTAGCAGCACGTCTGCGGCACGCACGGCATCATCCCGCGTCGGCTGCGATGAGATCGGCGGCAGTTCGATGGCACTCGACAGGAACAGCCCGGTTGTCGGATCGTAGCCGTTCGTCGCGAGGATCGAACCGTCCGACCGCAGCGCGGGACAGGTTACGATCGCGCGGAGCGGTCGGACTCCCGGCCACGCCCCGCGAGCGTGAACCGCACTCACACACCAGCCGGGCGGATGAACCGGCTTTTGATAAGGTTCGCCATCGGGGCCGTTCCTCATTTCGATGAACTGAATTCGCCGCGTCATGGACTCGCGCAGCGACTGCGGCAGCAGCACGCGAATCCGCTTCGCACCGTTGGGCCTCACGATCCCATCGTGGACGGCACCGTGGCCGCCTTGCGACAGTTCGCCGACAACCTTTGAGGTCGGTCAGTTCTTCATCAACCGTCGCTGCGCCCGGTCGTCTGAGCGTCGGCAACACCAACTCGGTTCCTGCGGGAACCAGTTCGTGCATGTCTTCCACGTACAGTTTCAGTTCGGAGAAGATCGGAACCAACCATGTCACTCGGCGAAGCGAAGTCGCGGTCGAAATCATCAACCAGTCACGGCCTTCCCGCTTGGGCGGAAGGTTGCTCCATTCACTCGTCGATGGCCTGCTTCAATTGCTGGAAGTCGTTGGCTTCGAGCTGAGCTTGGTTGAGGCAGTTCATGTCGAAGACGTGGCTCAGCATGTCAGCGCGCGGGTGCCACTGGCGAGGGGCTTCCCTCGCCAATGATCTTTGAAAACACTGGCGGTTCAAAGCCACCGCCAGTGGCACCCGGCGCTGCGGCCCCTCGCAATAGGTCAAGCTTTGATGAAAGGTCGCTCCATTCGCTTGCTGATGGCCTGCTTCAGGAGTTCAAATTCGTTGGCTTCGATGCGCGCAGGAGTTGACGAGTTCATATCGCCGAGCATCGTCAGCAGCTTGTCCGTGTTCTGCGAGATGTCGCGAAACTTCTCGTACTCTCGGAAGCTGCCTTCGGAGGAGAGCACTTCGATGCCGACCTTCTTGACAAGCTTTTCCAGCCGTCGATATTCGGCCTTCCAGTAAGTGACGTATTCCAGCCGATCCGTCAGGCTGTGAATCTTCGCGTCCGAGATTACGATGGGGCAGATGCGTTCGCGGAACTGCTGGTTGCGGTGAATCTCCAGCAACTCGAACATGCAGTACGGCGAGCGAAGTGATTTGTCGCTGACGACAACGATGATGCAGACTCCGCGTCCGATCTCTTTCATGAACTCGGAGATGCTCCCCGCATAATGAAGGTGCTGTTTGTCGCGGCGGATGTCATAGCCATCCGCCTTCAACGAGTCGTAAACGCGATCGACGATGCCCTCCCCCTCGTTACCCCAAGCATACGAGATGTAGACGGCGTTCGTGCCCGGCGTGGTTGGATCGTCGTCGGCATTCTGCTGCGATTTGTCGCCTGCCTTTACTCCGACAACGGGCATCGGTTCGCCTTCACGGTTCGGCGTCTCGCTGTCGCCGCAATTCAATCGGAGCCAGGTGAGTTCTTGACGAATCTCTGCCGCGAGTGAGTTGCCAGACACTCTCTGCATTCGCTGAACAATGGCCAAACGATCATCCCACGGAACTCGACTCAAACACGATCGAGCAAATGGGACAGCAATCTCCAAGCAGGCCAATTCAATGAACGTCCGGGCGGCGGTGCCCGCATGGGACGCCGTTCCGAGATGGTTGGTGAATCTGTGTTCCGCAAGTCGATCCAGTTTGTGCGTGGGACATTGCGTCTTTGTTTCCATCACGCATCGCCAAACCGCTTTTGCCGCGTTCTTTGCCCAGTCTTGGTTCAATTCAGCCACCACGTATTGGAAACGGTTGTACTCCTCATCCTCCGAAGAAGCTGCATAGCCAGAAGAGTTGTCTTCCGGGATTTCGCGAATCCGGGCTGCCGCGTCGGTGATGATGTCCACAACCCCCAGCACTCCGACGAATCGACTGTCGTCGTAGTGCGGCTGCAATCCCGCGTTGCTCATCGCATTTTCCTACGTCAAAGAGAGACAGACCGCCGGATTGAAAGCGGTGACGTTTTACCGCACTCCAGAGGGGAAGCATCACCCGGTGGTTGGCCGGGTTCGAGGGTGCCATCATGCGGTCCGCCACGTCCCAAGTAGCTCAATCAAAAATCGCCGTCCTTCGTTATCCAAATCACCATCAAGTGAGAAAGTCATGCTCCGGACACGAATTTGCCCTATGGGAACATCGACGGGATGGTCGAGGCGTTTCGGATAGACGAGGACGGCCTCACGACAATCTTTGAGAGTCGCATAGGTCACGGCCTGAGCGATGTCAGCCGGCGATGGCCTTTCCGGAATCTTGTATTTGGTGTCAATGACGCACACCGGCCGCATGGTCGCGGTGTCGCAGATCACAATGTCGATTTGGAATTTTAGATCGCCATCGTCGCCGACCTGG
The DNA here is from genome assembly GCA_043732205.1 of Schlesneria sp. Lineage (GTDB taxonomy): Bacteria > Planctomycetota > Planctomycetia > Planctomycetales > Planctomycetaceae > Schlesneria. The sequence goes on from JAYTIB010000968.1 coordinate 2,569, forward strand.
ACTCGCTGTTGTGGCTGACATGTAAACTTCGCGTCGATGTTTGCACTGAGCCATTCAGCAACAAACAACTCGAAGAGATGGCTCATGTTCACAACAAACGGCAACATCTGGTGTTGCCCGATCTCGTGAGACGGCCCAACGTTTTCGAGAATCAATCGGCACAGGGCATGGATTGGGCGATAGTCCTCGTTGAGCCGGTGATACTTCCGCATCACGCAGTCGTGTGACGCTGTCGGTATCAGGCTCACCACCGAAATCATGGCGCGGAGTACCTTGCGAACGCTTTGCAGCACAGGCTCGCCACAGAGTCCCGTTCGCATGGCACGCCACAACGTCCAAGTCAGGATCTGGTTTTCCTTGAGGTCAGCCGTGTGTTCGTCGAAATCGCAATCGACCTCAACCATCCAAGGCCGTCGCAGTTGGCTTTCCAGATCAACCCGTCCGCGAACAACGGCTGAGCGGTCAGAGACGCTCACATACTCGCGATGCAGTCCTTTGCGAATCCGATCCGAAGCGCGGCTGGCGACGATGCTGACGAGACGCTCAAAGAAACCCTCCAACGACTCGCAGTCGATCAACCCTTGCAAGAATTGAATGCTTCGCAGCCGGTAGGCGTAGTCGAGCATTCCAAACAGATTGCGCAACGTGACCCGAGGTTGAATCCGCAGCCCGAAGTCTGGCGTGATCGGAAGATGGCCGACCCAACCTTGAGACGACAATCTCCACTGCCCTTTGGTGATTGGCGAGGGAAATTCGACAAGCACCTTTTTCACCTTGTCGTGGTACTGCTTGTAGAGGGCTTCGCCCTCGGCGTAGGAGATTTCCTCCGCCGAAAACGTGGCTGGCTTGTACTCGGTCAGTGAAAGGGTCCGGGGCAAGATCATGACACAAGGCCGCCGCGAACTCGGTCCCAACGCAGGTCGTCCAGCTTTCCTTCCTGATCGAAGAAGACTTCTTCGAGATACGGTTCAATTTCCATCCGCCAGATGTCTTCGAGCTGGTCGCGGATGTCGCTTCTCAGAAAGAACGAGATTCCGACTTCGTAGTGCCGGTCACCAATTAGGCGATTGACCCGCTGGAGCAGTTCGATCAGGGGCGTTGAGTCAAATCCCGTTGTTTGGTGGTACTGCCGGAGGATCTCGTAGTCGGGATGCAACGCGAGAAACGCAAACCGCCGACGGAGCGCGTGATCGACCAAGGCAATCGAACGATCCGCTGTGTTCATCGTTCCCAAGATGCGGACGTTCGATGGAATCTGGAACCTGCCACCGGCTGCGAGCGGGATTTCTCGATCACGGTATTCGAGCAGATACATCAACTCGCCGAACACTCGCGACAGGTTGGCCCGGTTGATCTCGTCAACGATCAAGACGCAGCGACCCTTGCACTGTTTGGCGCGGCGGCAGAAGTCGATGAAGCGACCGGGCAACACCGCGTATTCGAGATGACCGTCAGCCCGCGTCGTTGGGCGAATGCCTTGAACGAACTCTTCGTATGAGTAAGCCGGGTGGAACTGGAGGATCTCATAGAAGCCGTCATCACGGTCTGACAGATGCCTTGCCAGGCGTTCCGCAACAAACGTCTTTCCGGTTCCTGGCGGACCGTAAAGGACCGCTTGCTGCTTGCGTTCAATCGCCTTGATCCATCGTGCCAACGTCTCCAAGGTGAAGTTCGTCTCCCGCGAACACGTGGCAAGGTCATACGCTGGCTTCGGTGGTTTCTCATCGACAGGTTGAGTTTCTTCAAGCGGAGTAAGAAGCGATTCAACGGAGTCGCTCGCTGTGCCATCTTGTTGCAGCCCGGCTTCTCGTTGCTTGCGCAATTCGGTGTGATGTTTACTCCATTTCTTCGCGATGCTTTGTGCTTCATCAATTGAGAGTTTCGCTCGTTGGCCACGCTCCGTCAGCGTCCAAATGCCGGACTTCGGGCAAACAATCAACCCTTCATAACGGAGGTAGAGCTTTGCAAAATGGATTTGGTTATAGAACCGCGTTTGGCCTGATTTGAGGATTGTTTGCAGTTCAGTATCAGAATCGTCCCTCGTACGCGCCAAGGTTTTTTCGACTTGCTTCGACGTGCCAGAACCACCCAGTTCTCGCAGCGCTTCGAGAATTGGCCCCATCCAGCGGATGAACTTTGTCTTTGTGGGTGATTGGTCTTCTGCCTCCGATTCAACGGTGTCGCTCGCGTCGGCATCTTGTTGCTGACCGGTTGCGCGTTGGTTGCGCAATTCAGCGTGATGCTTGATCCACTTTCTGGCGATGTTCTGCGCATCGGCAGTTGAGAGTTTCGTTTGTTGGCCACTCTCCGTGAGCGTCCAAACGCCACGCTTTGGGCAAACAATCAGTCCCTCGTAAATGAGATACTGCCTTCCCCAAGCGACCTGATTCGAGAACTGAGACTGCCCGGATTTGTCGTTGAGTATTTGCCGTTGAGCATCAGTAACGCCGTGAGTGCGCGCGATGATGTCTTCGACCTGCTTCGGCGTGCCTGTACCGCCCAGTTCTCTCAACGCATCCAGAATTGGCCCCATCCAGCGTTTGAACTCTGCCTGCTTGCGTGGTTTTTCTTCTGCCATGCCGCATAGTCTAGGATTGGAGCGGAGAGCGTTCAATCAACACGATCCGACCTGAAGTGGGTGAAATAGTTCTGTTCGAGACGCCCGGGGGCCAAATGGTGGCGGCTTTGGGGTACCGGTGCCGTTGGGCGATCAATCTCGCGTGACTTCCGACGGGAACTCGAAAGAAGTCCCACGCAACCGGCCGTGAAGGGTGGGCAGATCGGCGTCTTCGGACTCGTCGATGAAGACCGGAATCACGAGGGTGCCGAGCTGCTGGCCGGCGGCTTGGCGGATCACTCGGCCGACTGCGTGAATGATGTCCAACGGGAGAAACGTCTCATCGACGACCGCGTGCGGGATAACCACTGAGAACCTGGCCGATGTCAAAGTGCGAAGGCTGAGCAGAGTCTGTCCGAAATTCCGATCGTTCGGCTCGCACGCCTGCTACCAACCGAATCTGCGTCACAGATGGCAGAACCCTGACATCTCGAACAATCGTTGCGACGATGACATAACGTGTCTGACCAGAGTCTGTATGTCGACGGCGAGGTGCCCGCGTGAACCTGCTCGCGGGATGAGCGATGGGCATCGGCGGAATTCGCCGCCCGCGCCGTGATCGTTCGCCGCTGCAATGGAACACGGTCAACGGAACACGGCATGAACCTGTCCGAGGGGAGGAATCCGCGATGAATCTGCGAAGCAGTGACCGCCTGCGAGTGCTGTTGATGGGTGCCGTGGCCGCTGGAGTGTTTGGACCGCCGCCGTTTGCCAACGCAGGCGGCCCGGTGCCGGTCCTGGCCAACTCGAAGAAGCCCTTCGGAGTTGTCACGAAACCCGCGGTGGCCACCGCGCCGCCCCGTCTGCTGCCGGTCTCCGACGCCGAATCCAAAATGATTCGCCCGGTGGCGCAAACCGAATCGGTGCCGGCGGCCACGGCGAACAAGAAGTCCGAAGTGATGCGCCAGCTCGAGCTGCTCTATCAACAGGACGGACGCGAGATGCCGGATCTCAACACCGACATCAAGCCGGTCCCGAATTCCGGCGGCACCAGCGGCACCAGCGGTGCCAGCGGTGCCGGGTCGGTGACTCCACCTGCAACTCAAGGAACCGCCACCGCTCCGACTGCTGCCCCCAACGGATTGCGAACCCAACAGCCGGCGGCGGGACCGAAGAAGGTTTCGTCGACTGCACATTCGGTCGTACATTCGGCCGCCCCTTCGAAGGACGCGTCCAAAGAGCCCGCCGCTTCGGCAACCAAGTCAAAGTATCCGGTGCTGTCGTTCTTCAAGAAGCTCATGCCGGGGACCAAGGATCCAAAACCAACCAAGGCCCCGACCGAATACCGGCCTGATGTGGCCCCCGTTCCACCCGGTGGAATCGCCGCGCAGCCGCCCGCAGCATTGCGTCAGGACAACCCCGGCCGCGTCGGAACAACGGCCGCCGGTGGAACACTATTGCCTCTGCTGAATGGCCAGCCGCGAACGCCGTTCGCGGCCACCGCAGATGGACTCTCCAATCCTTTGCCGCAACCGTTGGTCAACGTCGGCAACATTCCACCGTCACCGAATGGCGACTTGCCCCTGTCTGCAGCGCAGGGGGATCTGCTTCCCCCGCTGCTGGCGGAACCAAGTTCGACAAACATTGCGGGCATCTCTGACGTCCCCGCGGCGGATGGCGAGAACCAGGCAGGCGACACGGCCAGCCCGTTCAGCGAGATGTCGGAAGCCGAGGCGGACAAGACACTCGAACTGAACCCGTTCACCGGGCTCATTCTTGATGAGGAGGCGGGATCGGCCAATGGTCAGTCGAGCACGCCGGCCGCTTCACCAAGCACTGTGGCCCTTCCGCCAGCCGGGCCTTTGACCGCGGATGATCCGTTTGCCGATGAGCTCAAGAAGATCGGTGTCGTTCCCCCGGCCACCGAACCGGCCGTGGAAACACCGAACGTGGAAACACCGAACATCGTGCGACCGAAGACCGATTCACCCACCTTCGACGGAATCGAGGACCAGGCGACCCGCGACAAGATGAAGAAGATTCACGAACGCGGCACCATGAAGGGGCTGAAGGGATTCTGCCCGGTCACGCTGCGTGACCAACGCGAACTGGTCGATGCCAAGCCCGACTTCCATTCCACGTTTCGCGGACAAAAGTTCCACTTTGCGGATGCCGACGCCAAGCTCAAGTTCGATGAGGAGCCCGTCCGCTACGCTCCCGCCGCCTACGGTGCCGACGTCGTGGCGCTCACCCGCGACAAGGACGTCGTGGAAGGTTCGCTCGACTTCGCCGCCTGGTTCAAGGGACGTCTGTATCTGTTCGGCTCGCAAAACGCCCACGACACGTTTGTCGCCGACCCGTCCAAGTACGCGACACCGGTTGGCATCGAGTGACACCACATGAGTCGTCAATTTCAGTAACCCGAAGCGTGAGCGAGGGCTGCTGATCCAGTAACCCGAAGCGTGAGTTTTGAAGTTGCGCATTTGGGGATTTCAGCCCCAAAGGGGCGATATTATGCCAGCCCAGGGCAACGCCCTGGGTTGGTGGATTACCGGAAATACCAAGCCCTGAAGGGGCGGCACTATTCAACGGAACGGCATCGGGCCGCCCCTTCAGGGCTCCAATTTCTGTAACGGTCGCAACCCAGGGCGGCGCTCCCGAGGGTCGCTTGCCCTGGGCTAACTTAGGGCTGCCCCGTTGGGGCGTAAATCCAAAAGAACCCAACTTCAAAAAGCGAGAGCGAGGACTGCTGATCTCGATTCCCGATGCATGAACGGCGGATTCGACGGTCAGCAGCCGCGGGTGAGTGACGTCACTCCCTCGCTGACGCTTCGGGTCAGCGGCCCTGTCCGAACGCCAGCTTCTGACGGAGGATGGCCCGGCCGGCGAACCACAGCTTCTTCCACTTCGCCAGTGAGACGCGCTCGGCGAAGACGTCAAAGCCGCGGCGTTCGATCTCCTTCAGCAGTCCGCCGTAGATGTCGAGCATCGCGCGCAGGATCGGCTTGCCGGGGCGGTCGAGATACGCCAGCAACTGCTCGGACCTCTCGTAGTACCCGCGGGCCCGATCGACTTCGAATCGCATCAGCGCGCGAAAGCGATCGTCCAGCACGTGACGGCCCAGCTCATCGGGTGGATAGGAGAATCGCACGAGATCTTCGCGGGGCAGATAGACCCGCCCCTGCGAGGCGTCTTCGCCAAGATCCCGCAGGATGTTGGTCAGTTGCAGCGCCAGACCGCAATCGACGGCGAGCGACTTGGCCCGTTCATCGTGAAACCCCCAGACGTGGATGCAGCACAATCCGACCGCACCGGCGACGCGGTAACAGTACCGCTCCAGATCGGCGAACGTGTCGATGTTCAGCGGATGCAGATCCATCTCGACCCCGTCGATCACCGCCAGCAGGTGTTCGTGCGGAACATGGTGCCGGGCGACCATGTCCACGACCGCCGGCAATGCGGGATGATTCTGCAGCGTGGCCACCTCGGCCGTCTTGGGAAGATCCTCCGGACGGACATCGTCGCAGGGGTTGCCGAGTGCCGCATGCACCGACTGCCGCCATGCGGCCAACTGCGCGCGGCGAAGATCGAGCGAGACTTCGGGATCGTCGCCCAAGTCGTCCGTGATCCGGTTGAACGCATACAGCGCGTTCATCGACCGGCGTTTCTCGCGCGGCAGCGTCAGGAACGAAAACCGAAAGTTGTGGGCCGTTCGACCGGTCAGCACGCGGCAGTATTCGTAGGATTGGTCGAGTGGCTGCATGAGCGTGTTTCGGCGGGAGCATTGTTCCCTGATGCGCGACGGACGCAGCCGGGGCGGATCAATATTCGAGCCGGCATTCTGACCAGCCGATCCCCGATTGAAAACCAACCCGCCGCGGAAGTTCGGGCCGTCGCCTCAATGTAGGGTGGGACCAGCTCGCTTCGAGCGCCGGCCCACCATCAGGAAACATCGAGACGAACTGGTGGGCCGGCGCGGCGAAGCGCCGCTGGTCCCACCCTACGGCCGGCCTAGATTCAAAAACGCAATGACCCGCCGCGGAATTCCCCGGCTTGGCCAATGTCATTCAACGTGGCCGATGATCCCTTGTGTTCAGTCCGACATTCGACTCAACTGATGCCCGGTTCGGTGGCAATGGCGGCACAACTTGGCAGTCGACAAACCGGGAGTGGCGTTCGTGTTTCCCTTCGACAGCTTTGAAAACGAACAGCGGTTCCGCGCGGCGATGGACGCGGTCGAGATCGCCCGCCATGTGCATTACTCGCTCTTCACCTTCGGGCAGTCCGACCTGCCCTACTTGCTGGTCCTGTCCGGCCTGGGCGAAGACAAAACGGTCAGCATCACCAAGGGCGAGGTCAAGATCACCCGGCCGCTGATCATCACACCGGACAACATGCGCCCCGAGTTCCAGAACTTCTTCGAAGACGACGAGGACGCCGGCTTGGCACAGTTCATCCTGGCCCGGACCGCGTCCTTCTCGCATCTGAAGCTGCAGAACCAAAGCGGCTCCAAGCGCATCGTCAGCGACAGCGTCGAGGAAGTCGTCTCCAAGCTGAACAAGCAACTGGATGACGAGGAAGAAGACCGCGTCGCGATCCTCACCGCCCCCGCTCCGCTGGCAGGATTCGCGATCCTGCGCTATGCCTCCGAACGGATCATGCGCAGCGCTCCCGACAACATTCAGGAACTGCGCGAGAAGGGATTCCTCCCCTGACTGCCTGCTGAAATGCGCACCAATAACTGTCGGGATTCGGTGAGAAACAGACGTAGCACGGACGCCTCGTCCGTGCGTCCAAATCCCGGTCATCACTCGAAAGGGACGCACGGACGAGGCGTCCGTGCTACGACAGTTATTGATGCGCCGGCCCAAACGCCTGCACACTCGCGGCGCGGAGGTTCTGATGAGTGTGCGCGATGAGCATCCGTCCTGCGATTACCCGGCGTGGCAGCCGCCGATGGAACTGGACCTGGAGTCGGAAGGGGAGCACCCCTGCTCGTACCTGCCCGATCGGCTGATGCGGACGCGGTACTTTCTGGTGTCGGAGATCGACGGGCTGTCGTATCAGTCGTTCATGGATGCCGGCTTTCGCCGCAGCGGAGACATGATCTACCAGCCGATCTGCCGGGGCTGCCGCGAGTGTCTGCCGCTGCGCGTTCCCGTCGATCAGTTCGCGATGAGCAAGTCACAGCGACGGTGCTTCAAACGCAATTCCGATTTGTCGATCAGCCATGCCGAACCGGCCTGCACCGCGGAGAAGTACGAGCTGTATTCGCGCTACCAGCAGGAGTGGCACGGGCGACCGGAAGGTGATACCAGCGCCCTGGGGTTTGCGCAGTTTCTTTACGGGTCGCCGACCGAGTCGCTGGAGTTTGAATACCGCGATCCGGCGGGCCGGTTGCTCGCGGTGGGGATCTGCGACACGGCCCCGACCTTCCTGAGCAGCGTCTACTTCTACTTCGAGCCCGCCGAATCCCAGCGCTGTCTGGGAACCTTCGGCGCGCTGCATGAACTTCAGACCGCGAAGGCCCTGTCGATTCCGCATTACTACCTCGGCTACTGGGTCAAAGGATGCCGGTCGATGCGCTACAAGGCGAACTTCAGGCCGTGTGAAGTGATGTGCCCGGATGGAAAGTGGCGCGCGATGGAAGGCGAGGAGAACGAGAAGAACCATGAAGCTGCTCCTGTTCAGTGATCTGCACTGCGATGCCTCCGCCGCGGCGAGCCTGGTCCAACGATCGCGCGGTGTCGATGCCGTCGTCTGCGGTTATGGAGCTAGTTCGCAGTTGCGTTTTCTCTGGGTCCAACGATCGCGCGGTGTCGATGCCGTCGTCTGTGCGGGAGACCTGGCGAACTGTCGCCGCCGGCTGTCGGTCTGCGTCGACGTTCTGCGGGCGATCACCTGTCCGACCATTCTCGTCCCCGGCAACAACGAATCGTTCGACGAATTGGCGGCGGCCTGCCGCGACTGGCCATCCGCGCAGGTGTTGCATGGTTCGAGTGCCACGATTGGTGGCATCGAGTTCTACGGACTGGGAGGCGGGATCCCCACCACACCGTTCGGCGACTGGAGCTTCGACTTCACCGAACAGGAAGCGACCGAATTGCTGGCCGACTGTCCGCAGGGCGGCGTGCTGATTTCGCACTCACCGCCGAAGGGTGCCGTCGATGTCGCTTCCAACGGGACGAGCCTCGGCAGCACAGCAGTCCGCGCGGCGATCGAACGTGTTCAGCCGGCACTCGTCGTGTGCGGGCACATCCACGCCAGCGCCGGCCAACAGGCCACGATCGGTCCAACCACAATCATCAATGCCGGCCCCGGTGGAATGGAGTGGCTGCTGTAGAACGGACGCCCACGTCCGTTCGTCAGTGTCATGTCGAATCTGCCCCGAACGGACATGGGCGTCCGTTCTACGAGGGCTCTTGCCGGAAACCTCAAATCGCCGATTCCACATTTCCTCGAACGGCCAACGCACGTCACACCCGCGACATCTGATTCGCGAGCCATGCCTGAAACATCAGGACGTCCCACAGCAGATACTGCCAGTCGACCCGGCCACTCAGATGCTCGGCCCATTTCTTCCGGATGGGGACGGGATGGAGATACCCCTCGCGACGCAGGCGGCCTTCGTCGAGCAACTCTTCGGCCCAGTCGCGCAGCGGCCCGCGCAACCACGCGCCGATCGGCACGCCAAACCCGACCTTCGGACGTTCGAACAGCGATCGGGGGACGTACTTCGACAGCACCTCGCGCAGGATCCGCTTGCCGGTGCCCCCCTGCACCAGGAATTCATGCGGCAGCGACCACGCATACTCAACGATGCGGTGATCCAACAGCGGCGTGCGGGCTTCGAGCGACACCGCCATGCTCGTCCGATCGACCTTGGTCAGGATGTCGTCCGGCAGGTACGTCACTGTGTCGTAGCATTGAAACAACTGCTGCAGGTTGGAGAAGGTGCCATTGTTAACAAGGTCACCCCGTACCAAGCCGGCGCCGATGACGACGGCGGAATCCGGGGACCAATGCGACAGGTTGCGGAGATACCGATCGACCGGACTGGTGTCGCTCAGCAGGTTGGCCAACTGCTCGAACCGCCGCGCCGCGCGGCCGATCGGCAGCTTGCTTAGACCGCGAATCACGGCGCGGATCGGCGCTGCGATGAACGGCGGCAGTCGACGAACGGCCTGTATCAGGCGACCGAGTCCCGCGCGAAATCGGCCGTCGCCGACAGGTCGTCCGTCGAACCCCTCGAAGGCTTCGAAATAGCGCCGATATCCGCAGAAGATCTCATCGCCACCGTCCCCCGAGAGCGCCACCGTGACCTGTTGCCGCGCCAACTGGCAAACCAGGAATGTCGGTATCTGCGAGGAGTCGGCGAACGGCTCATCGAACATCATCGGCAGGATCGGAATGACGTCGCGCGCCTGCGCGGAAGTGACCGTCAGTTCGGTGTGATCCGTCTTCAAGTGCGACGCGACCTGCGCGGCGTACGGAGCCTCGTTGTATGCCGGTTCCTCAAAGCCGATGGTGAACGTCTTGACGGGGCGCGTCGACAGCTTCTGCATCAGCGCCACCACGAGCGACGAGTCAATCCCGCCGGACAGGAACGCCCCCAGCGGCACATCGGCCATCATGCGGCAGGCGACGGCCTCCGTGAGGATGCCCTCCAACCTGTCGGCGGCCTGTTCGAACGAAGGCGGTTCTCTGAAGCTCGCGCATTTCATCCCCGACATGGCAGCCAGCACAACTGACCAGTATGAAACCGGTTCAGCGGGCCGCGTGTCATCCCGGTGAATCGTCAGCATCGTTCCCGGTGGCAGCATCCGCACTCCGTGGTAGATGGAATCCGGAAGGCGAACGTAACTCCACCGGAGATAGCTGGCGAGAACATCCCGGTCGATCTCGCCGACAAACGCCGGGTGGGCACGCAGCGCTTTCAGCTCCGACCCGAACAGCAGCACCGATCCGAACTGTCCGTAATAGAGCGGCTTCTTTCCCAACCGGTCGCGAATCAGAGTGAGTGTCTGTTCCCGCGCATCCCAGACCGCGATCGCAAACATTCCCACGCAGCGCCGAATGGTCGCGTCGACGCCCCATTCGGCGAAGCCTTCCACGAGAACCTCGGTGTCCGAGTGCCCTCGAAAGGAGTGTCCCTTCGCGGCCAGTTCGCGGCGCAGTTCGTCGTGGTTGTAGACCTCGCCGTTGTACGCCGTCACAAAGCGACCACAACGCGAAGTCATCGGCTGATGCCCCGCGGGTGACAGATCGACGATCGACAGCCGCTTGTGACCGAGGGCCATCCCACCCGCGGGATCACACCATGCGCCGGAGTCATCGGGTCCGCGGTGATGCAGCGTCTGCGCCATGCCCCCAACGATCGCCAGCATCTGCTCGGCGGCTTGATCGCACCGGCTGTTCAAGAACCCCGTCAGACCACACATGGGCGAGTATTACTCTGATGAAAAGGCGGCGGAACGCGCGGCCCGCGAAGAGCTGGGGTCGGGCGTTCAGATTTCAGAATTGGCCGGTAATCGGCGAGATCGTGGAGATTCGTCCGGACGGCCAATTGTGAAATGTGAACGCCCGACCCCAAACCACACAGCCGATAGCCTGTCACCGGTGAGCGACCATCACGAGCAACTCTTCAAGTACCCGAATCCCTGTCTTGGCGTCGTAGCGTTGGCGCACCGAATCGCGGGCCATCATGGCACGCTGTTGCCATTCGGGATAGTGATCCATCGCTGCTTCGATCGCATCGGCCAGCGCGGCGGAATTGGCTGGCGGGACCAATCCCCCGAGTCGGCCTCCGTCCAGAATCTCGCGCGGTCCGCTCGGACAATCCGTCGACAACCCGGGCGTTCCGCACGCGACCGCTTCAAGCAGCGAGTTCGGTGATCCTTCATACAACGACGGCAGCACGAACAGGCGTGCGCGCCGAAACCACGGCAGCGGATTCGACACAAACCCCGCGAACGTCACCCGCTCCTCCAAGCCATGCGTGCGGACGAACTCGCGCAGTTCGGAACTGAGTTCACCGGTCCCCAGCACGACCAACCGCAATCGGCGTCCGCGCCGGTTGACGAGTTCATCGACTGCTTCCAGGAGATGGCGGTATCCCTTCTGCGCATGCAGGCGTCCGGCCGCGACAATCAGGAACGGGTCGTCAGGAACATCGGGCGCGGGTTCGCCGGCCAGTCGGTCGAGTTGATCCAAGTCGATCAAGTTTCGACAGGCGACAACCCGGTCGGGCGACAATCGAAAGTACTCGATCACCCGCTGCCGCAGTCCGTCGGAGTTCGCCAGCACCAGATTCGCGCGGCGATAGGCTGACCGTGCGATCTGCCACACCAGCGAACTTCTTCCCCCGGCATGCTGTTCCAGTTCCGACTGTGGATCGGCGACACAACACGAGACGCGCGGAGTCGGACGCAACCACGTCGCCCCCGCGGCATCGAGTGTCGCCCGGTATGTCCGATCGTAGACGACATCGATCCGCTCCCGACGCAGGACACCCGCCAGATGAACATACCGCAGCAACGGCGACAGCCTGCACCGGCGGGCCATCGTCATCCACCACGTTTCTGCCGCGGCCGGTTGATCACGAAACGCAAAGGTCGGCACGTCGGACGGCACTGTGGAAAGCAGTTCACCCTCGCGCGAGGCCAAGTACAGCAGCGGCTCGAACCGTGCCCGATCGATCAGCCGCAGGATCTCAACGACCTGCCGCTCCGCACCGCCGCCACTCATCGTGCCAATGACGAACAGGACTCGAATGCGCCGCGGCATGGATGCGAACCGGTTGGAATGAGGCGGGAGACTGGAGGCTGGAGGGCAGATGTCGTCGAAGGCGTTCTTCTCTGCCTCGCGCCTCCGGCCTCTTGAAGTCACGCGGTCTTCGTGGAGGTAGTTGAATTCGCAAGAATTCAGATGATTTCGGTTCGATCCCGCAATCTGAATTCTTGCGAATTCAGCTACAAAACAGATGTCGTCGAAGGCCCTCTTCTCTGCCTCCCGCCTCCGGTCTCCAGCCTCTCGCCTACTTCCTCGCGATCCGCTTCAAGACTTCCACGCCGCGCTGCAGCGTGGCGTCTTCGGCCGCGAAGCTCAGGCGGAAATGCGTGTCGTGCTGGCTGAAGACGTTGCCGGGGATGATCAGCAGTTCGTTCTCGATCGCCTTCGACACGAACTCGGTGCCGGTCCCCCACGGAGCTTTGATAAACAGGTAGAACGCGCCGCCGCTGCCGCGGATGTCGTACTGGCCACCCAGCTCGCGCAGCAGGAATTCTCGCTTGCGGGCGTAGTCGGCCACACGGTCGGAGACGTCACATTCCAGTGCCGCCAACCCCGCCCATTGCACTGGTTGCGGGGCGCAGACAAACGTGAACTGCTGCAGCTTGATCATCTGCTGGATGACATGCGCCGGGCCGTGCGCGAACCCCAGCCGCAGACCGGTCATCGAATGCGACTTGCTGAAACCGTCGATGACCAGCGTCTGATCGTTCCACTTGGCGGGACTGACAAACGGCCGGTCATAGCAGAACACCCGGTAGATCTCGTCGCTGATCAGGCAGACGTTCTTCTCCTTCGCCAGTTCGGCCAGTCCTTTCAGTTCCGCTTCACTCGCGACATGGCCGGTGGGATTGCAGGGGCTGTTGCACAGGATCGCCTTGGTGCGCGGCGTGATCGCGTCCCGCACCTTGTTCAGGTCGATGCCGAAGTCGGGATAGGTGTCGATCTGAACGCACGTTCCACCGGCCAGTGTGACCAGGTGCTTGTACATCACAAACCAAGGGTCGAACGCGATCACCTCGTCACCCGGATTGACCAGCACCGACAGCGCCAGCATCAGGCCACCGCTGGTGCCGCTGGTGATGAACAGTTCGCGGTCCGGATGAGGAAACTCGGTCGCCACGCGCTGTTGCATCGCGTCGCGCAGCGGTGCGATCCCCTGCGTCTGGCTGTAGACGTTTTTGCCGGCATTGACCGCGTCACAGAGCGCCCGCTTCACCGGCTCGGGGGTGTCGAAGTGCGGCTGCCCGATGCTCAGGTTGATCGGGTTCTTCAACTTGGCCGCGAGGTCAAACACCTTGCGGATTCCGGAGGCATCAATCGTGTGCATCCGGTCGGCAATCCAGGGATGTGTCATGTTGGTTCGGCGGAGGAGTAATCGGACGAGTCAGCAGTCCGGTGATTCGAAGGCAGCAAACGGTCGGTGAGCATACCCAATGCGGCGCGAGGTTCCGAGCGAACGGTTTGCCAGAAGTTTCCCAACGGACTCGGTTCGAACCAACGCCCCGAAATGGCGAGCGAACTCTTATTCGTCAACCTCTTGTCGTGCTGCGTGAATTTCGAAACCAGCCGATGACCCGGACGAAGAGGCGAAAGTCAGACCACAGATCTCACGGCGCGGACTTCAGCCGCAACCAAATGTCGACAGGAAAATGTCGGACAGGAAAATAGGTTCCACCTCTGCGCCTTTCGTTTTGAATCTTCCTGTCTCAAATCTTCCTGTCGAACTCTTCGCAACAATCGTCGGCGACCGAGTGACGACGACAAACAAATTGTCGGTAGTACGGGTTTCACAGATGAAGAGGGGGGAGGAGATTGACTTTGGTCTCCGTCTTATCTGTGCCCATCAGTGAAATCTGTGGTCAACCCTCTTCATTTGGGTTGCGGCTTCCCCGCGCTGGGTGGTCAATGGTTCTGCTTCTGAATCTTTTGTTGCGACCGGAAGGCTGCGTCGTGTGACCGGGAAGTTGCCGCGACCCCGTTTTCGACGCGGCCGGCGCCGATTCCGCACGAACAAGTCCGGTCGACCAAATCGAGTCGACACGCACCGTCCGAGTAGCTACAACGATTCGGACCTCCTTCCGATCCCTGAACACCGAACCCGACCCATGAAATACGCCCTTGTCATTCCCGATGGTGTCGCCGACGAGCCGCAGCCAAGACTCGGCGGAAAAACGCCGCTGCAGGCGGCCAACATCCCCTGCATGGATGAAGTTGCCAAGACGGGAGTCGTCGGCCGTGCCGATCACGTTCCGGCGTCGATGCCGTCGGGCAGTGACGTGGGAACGATGAGCCTCTTCGGTTACGACCCGCTCGTCTATCACACCGGCCGCGCGCCGATTGAGGCCGCGGCGCAGGGGATCGAATTGGGCGAGCTCGACTGGGCCATCCGCTGCAACCTGGTCACCGTGGCGGACGGTCGCATGGCCAGCTTCACCGCCGAACAGATCCCCAACGACCTCGCCCGCACACTGATCAAACTGCTGCAACGAGACCAGTGTGGCGACGAACATTGGAAGTTCTATTCCGGCGTCAGTTATCGCAACCTGCTCGTGTACCGCGCCCGCAACATCGCCGCGCCGTTTGGTCCGACGACGCTGACCACCCCACCGCACGACATCACCGACCAACCGGTCGCGCCCCATCTGCCGCAGGGACCGGGCAGCGATCTGTTGCGAGACTTGATGGAGCGGAGCAAACCCCTCTTCGCGGCCTGTCCCGAAAACCAGGCCCGCGCCGCATCGGGTGGTCACACCGCGACCCAGTGCTGGCTGTGGGGACAGGGACGGCGTCCCGCGTTCAAATCGTTTCAGGAACGATTCGGCAAGCGCGGCGCGGTCATCACCGCGGTCGATCTGCTGCGCGGATTGGGACGGCTGCTCGGCTGGGAAGTGATCGAGGTCGCCGGGGCCACCGGATACCTCGACACCGACTACGCCGCCAAGGGCCGGGCGGCGATCGAGACGTTCCGCCAGGATCGGACCGACTTCCTCGTCGTGCATGTCGAAGCAACCGACGAGGCATCGCACGAGGGCAACGCCGCCGCCAAGGTGCAGGCACTCGAACAGATCGACCAACACATCGTCGGCCCGCTGCACGACTACCTGAAATCACAGGGAGACTACCGTCTGCTGGTCTGTCCCGACCATCCGACGTTCCTGCGGACCAAGACACACAGCCACGGCTACGTTCCCTTCGCCATGTGCGGCACCGGCATCACGCCGGACGGAACCTCCACATACGACGAGGCCACAGCGGCCGCCTCGACCCTCTGCCTCGACCGCGGCTGCGAATTGCTGCCGCTGCTGTTTCGCGAACAGTGACGGGCTCGCAAACCGGACGCGAAGTGAAGAGTGACGTTGCCCTGCGTCTTCACTGAACAGGGCGTCGTGATGGCGACCAAGCTCGCTCAACTCGCCGCGCGCCGTCGAGGTCAGCGTGTTCGTCGTGCGAGCGTTCGTGAAGCTGCGGCAATTGGTGCTGGCTCACAAGGACTTGGCCGGCAAGCTCGATCAACTCGAACGCAAGGTCGGCAGCCACGATGAGGCGATCAAGCAACTCGTCGCCGCGATCCGCCAACTCATGGCTCCGCCCGACCCGCCGAAAAAGGAGATGGGCTTTCAC
>JAYTIB010000969.1:0-7126 GCA_043732205.1 Schlesneria sp.
CCCTAAGTTAGCCCAGGGCAAGCGACCATCGGGAGCGCCGCCCTGGGTAGCCGACCGTCACAGATTCTGAAGCCCTGAAGGGGCGGCCCGATGTCCATCGTATGAATAGTGCCGCCCCTTCAGGGCTTGGTCTTCCCGACAATCCGCCAACCCAGGGCGTTGCCCTGGGCTGGCATAACACCGCCCCTTTGGGGCTGAAATCCCAAAAGGCGCAACTTCAAAAAGCGTCAGCAAGGGCGAACACGGTGCCCCGGCAATCTCACCGCGGGCGTCAAACTCTTCCCGACCCCTACAACTCAGATTTGTGGGACAGAGGACAGGCAGCGCCGGATCTGAACATGCAGGCGTTTCCTGTCGGGCGTCGATATCAGCGGGTGGCAGGGATGCTTGTGCGCCCGTTGACACCAAGGATGGTGATCGTGAAGCGAACGCTGATCGGATGTGCGGTCAACGGACTGGTTGTGACCGCACTATTCAACTTGTCCGGCTGTGCGGCGACGCAGTCGGCTAAGGATGCGCTCGCGCGGCGCAGCCCGGCTGAATCACCGACGCCATCACGCCGACTCGCAGAGATTAAGGAGTTCCCGTCCTCCAAACGGAAGACGCTGACCGCGGTGCCGAAGGCGGTGTCTGACTCGCGGAGGCCGGTCATTCAGGTGAGCGCCACGGATGACGCTGAGCGTCCCGATGTGACAGAGGCTGGCAAACAAGAGACGGGCGACGTTGGCGTGGGGCGGGTTTCGAACTTCTCCGAACACAGCGCAGACACGTTGGAAACGAACCTCACGGCGGCGGAATACACGCTGAGTCTCGGCGGCATCCTGCAGTTGGCGGACACTCAGAATCCCAACGTGGCGTTGGCGCGGGAACGGATCAGCGAAGCCTATGCGCGCGTCGAACGGGCCGAAGCGTTGTGGCTCCCTTCGCTGCGCGCGGGGGTCAATTACAACCATCACGAAGGGACGATCCAGAGCGTGGCGGGGGATGTCTTCCCGACGAACCGCAGCGCGTTCGGCGGTGGTCTGGGAGCCGGCATGATGGGCGCCGGCTCGCCGAGTGTGCCGGGCTTGGTGGCCCAGTTTCATTTGAGCGACGCCATCTTCCAACCGCGGATTGCCAATCATCAGGCGGCGTCCCGCCAGTTCGGCGCGATCGCCTCGCGCAATGACGTGCTGCGCGACGCGGCGGTCGCGTACCTGGAACTGGTCCGGGCCGAACACGGGATGGCGATCGCCCGGCAGGCGCTGAAGAACACCGAAACGCTGGCGGACATCACGCGGCAATACTCGGAAACCGGCCAGGGGTTGCAGGCGGACTTTCAGCGGATGGAGGCGGAACTGGCCATTCGCCGCGATCAACTGGCGATTCAGCAGGAAGCCGTGCTGGTGGCCTCGGCGCGGTTGGCCCAGGTGCTGCATGCCGATCCGTCGGTCACGATCACCACGGGCGAACCGTCGGTGACGGCGCTGGACATCATGGCGGTGGACGACTCGGCGGCGGCGTATGTCGCGCTGGGGTTGTCGCGCCGCCCCGAACTGTCCGAACAGAAGCATCTGGTGTGCGAGGCGGTCGAGCGGCTGAACCGCGAGAAGTACGCCCCGCTGATTCCCAGCGTGCTGCTCGGCATGAGCTACGGCGGCATGGGGGGCGGCCTGGGGAATTCGATCGTCAACTCGGGCCAGCGCTGGGACGCCGATGCCGTGGCGTACTGGGAGGTCCGCAATCTGGGATTCGGCGACCGCGCGGCGCGCGGCGAAACCGGTTCTGCGGCGCGTCAGGCCGAGCTGCGGGAAGTCGCCGCGCTGGACCGTGTCGCCCGCGAGGTCGTGGAAGCGCACACGCAGGTCGTGCAGCGCAGGCAGCGTCTGGAACTGACCCGCAAGGGAATCACCGCGGCCGAGCGATCGTATGAGCTGAACCAACAGCGGATCGCCAACGCCCAGGGCCTGCCGATCGAAGTGCTGCAATCGATCCAGGCTCTCGCGAACGCCCACCGCGCCTACCTGAACGCGGTCGTCGACTACAACATCGCCCAGTTCGAACTGAGCCGCGCAACCGGTTGGTTCGTGGACCCGTGAAGTCGCCAGACGGAACCCCATCCGTGCGACGGATCGGGTGCGTTCCGCCGCCGATCACGCTGCCGATATTTCCGCTTGTCTCAATGGAACTGGTTGACAAGCCGCATTGTTCGAGGCAATCTGTCGCCCGACAGTCTTGAGCCGCTTCCAGTGCCAAGCCGAATTAGGTCGCACGCTACTCAATACACGTGTTGGGCGTTTCTTCGCGTCGCCTCCAATTCACAACAGCATGACTATTCTTCTACTCATCGCCGTCGCATTTCTCGCCTACTCCAACGGAGCCAACGACAACTTCAAAGGGGTCGCCTCGTTGTTTGGCAGCCGGACCGCGACGTACCGCACGGCCATCACCTGGGCCACGCTCACCACCTTCGCCGGTTCCGTCTGTTCCATCTTCCTCGCTCAGTCGCTGCTCAAGAAGTTCTCCGGAAAGGGGCTTGTGCCGGATGCGCTGGTTGGCTCGGAGCACTTCCTGCTGGCCGTCGCGCTCGGTGCCGGCCTCACTGTGATTCTCGCCACGCTCTTGGGCTTCCCCATCTCGACGACGCACAGCTTGACCGGGGCGATTGTCGGCAGCGGCTTGGCGGCAGTCGGCGGGGATGTGGCGTTCGGAGTCCTGGGCAAGCAGTTCTTTTTGCCACTCATGCTCAGTCCGGTCGTGGCTGTTTTTCTCGGCGCGTTGATTTACCTGACATTCCGCTTCATACGCTTGCGGTTGGGCATCACCAAGGAGTCCTGCATCTGTATCGGCTCCGTGCAGCAAGTCGTTCCGCTGCCGCAGGCTGTTTCCGTTTTCGCCGTGCAGCGCGCCGACACGTTGGCCGTGGCCGTGGACAGCGAGGCACACTGTTTCGAGCGTTACGCGGGGGCTTATCTCGGCGTCAACTGCCAGCAGACGATGGACGCCGCTCATTTCCTGAGTGCCGGCGTCGTGAGCTTTGCCCGCGGCCTGAACGACACTCCCAAGATGGCCGCCTTACTCCTCGTTGTGCGGGCGTTCGACATTCGCTGGGGCTTGGTTCTGGTGGCGGTTGCGATTGCCCTCGGCGGCGTGCTGAACGCCCACCGCGTGGCGGAGACGATGAGCCACAAGATCACCGCCATGAATCACGGACAGGGCTTTTCCGCCAACCTGGCCACCGGCATCCTCGTCATTCTGGCGAGCACGTTTGGCCTGCCCGTCTCGACCACTCATGTTTCCGTCGGCGCGTTGTTCGGAATCGGCGTCACCACGCGGCAGGCAGACTACCGCGTCGTCTCAGGTATTCTCCTGTCGTGGCTGCTCACTCTCCCGTGCGCCGCCGTTCTCAGTGGTGCTGCCTATTGGCTGCTGACGCGCCCATGAACGAACCGGAAACGCCCCGCCATGCGCTGCAGCGAACCCGGTCATCGCGCGCTGGTGGCAATCCACGCCTCCCGTAGGACGGATTTCCAATCCGTCCGGCTTTGACGGACGGATTGAAAATCCGTCCTACATCATTGGTTGTTGAATTCCCGCCGAACACCTCAGTTGCGCGGAACGCGCGCCGCGCTAAGGGACGGCGCATGAATAGCTGTCGTGATTTGGCGAGAACCAACCGTAGCATGGACGCCTCGTCCGTGCGGCAAAACGTGACCATCTGTGAAATTGGGCCGCACGGACGAGGCGTCCATGCTACGACGGTTATTAATGCGCCGATCCTAACAGATGCGAGGCAACTGTTCTCCCACGAGCATGTCGACGATGCGGCGGCCGCCGAAGACGGTTTGCATGACGACGCGGCCGGGGCGGTGGTCGGTGACTTCGCCGATGATCGCGGCACTGCGGCCCAGGGGATGTGACTGCAGGGCCGCCAGCGCCGTGTCGGCCTGGGGCGCGGGGACGACGCAGACGATCTTGCCCTCGTTGGCGAGGTACAGCGGATCGAGGCCCAGGATCTGGCAGAAGCCTTTGACCTCGGCGCGGATCGGCGTGCGGGCTTCGTGGATTTCGATGCCGACCTGCGCGGCGTCGGCGATCTCGTTTAAGACCGTGGCCAGTCCGCCCCGCGTGGGATCGCGCAGGAAGCGCGTGCCGGGAACGGCGGACAGCAGCGCGGCGATCAGTCCGTGCAGCGCCGCGCAATCACTTTCGATCGGCGTGGTCAGCGCCATGTCACCGCGGGCGTTGAGGATCGCCGCGCCGTGGTCGCCCAGCAGGCCATTCACGAGGATCACGTCGCCCGGCTGTGCCTTCTGGATGCCCAAGTCGAGTCCCGCGCGGATGACTTCCACGCCACTGGTGTTGATGAAGAGCTTGTCGCACGCTCTCCGTTCGACGACCTTCGTGTCACCAGTCACCACTTTGACGCCCGCCTCCCGCGCTGTTGTTGCCATCGATCGGGCGACGTGGCGCAGCGTCTCGACCGGCAGACCCTCTTCGATGATGACGGCACAACTCAGGTAGAGCGGTGTCGCGCCCCCCCCACGGCCAAGTCGTTGATCGTGCCGCAGACGGCCAGTTTGCCGATGTCGCCGCCGGGGAAGTCGAGTGGCTGGACGACGTACGAGTCGGTGGTGAAGGCGAGTCGGTCGCCGTACGTCGCGAGGTCCGACAGGTCAAACCGCGCCTGATCCTCCAGCGGTGCCAGCGATTCGTGATCGAAGACGTCGAGGAAGACGTCGTCGATCAGATCATGCATCGCCTTGCCGCTGCCACCGTGGGACAGGGTGATGCTGGGGCTCCGCACCTTCCCGCGGCTGCGGGGGCTGCCGTTCTGTGGATTCAACGGACCAGCGCTGCTCATACCGTTTCCTCAATCTGCCGTGCAGAGCTTGTGAGTCGTTGTGACGTGGGTTTCAACCCACGCAAGATGTCGCACCGCGTCGGCTAAAGCCAACGCGACATCTTGTGGCGGACCGCCATTGAACTTGAAAGATTCACACGCTCTCAGTCCTGGTCTCGTGAATCTTCTCGATGTCGCCGTATTGGTAGTAGGCGGCACACGAACCTTCCGACGAGACCATCAGCGCGCCCAGCGGTGTTTCCGGCGTGCAGTCCCGGCCGAAGACTTTGCAGTCCCACGGCTTGATGACCCCTTTGAGCACGTCGCCGCATTGGCACGCTTGCGGGTCGGCGATCTTGAGGGCCGGCACCGAGAACCGGCGTTCGGCGTCGAACTTGGCGTAGGCATCGCGGATGCGGACGCCCGAGTGGTCGATCGAACCGAGACCGCGCCATTCGAAGTGCTCGCGCAACTCGAAGACCCTGTCGATCGCATCGAGCGCCACGGTGTTGCCGTCCTCGGGGACCACGCGGGTGTATTGGTTCTCGATCTCGGCGCGGCCTTCGGCGATTTGTTTGAGCACCATCCAGAGCGCGTGCAGGATGTCGAGCGGCTCGAAACCCGCGACGACCAGCGGCCGATGGTAATGCTCGGCAATGAACCGGTACGGCACGTTGCCGATCACCATGCTGACGTGGCCCGGTCCGAGAAACCCGTCCAACTGCAAATCGGGCAAGTCCAGGATCGCCTTCATGGTGGGAATGATCGTGATGTGGTTGCAGAACAGCGAGTAGTTTTCGATCCCCTCCCGTTCCGCGCGGAGCACCGTGAGCGCCGTGCTGGGCATCGTCGTCTCGAACCCCAACGCGAAGAAGTCGAACGGCTGGAGGCGGGAGCCGATGGCTTGCTCCGCAGCGAAGTCTTTCCGGGCCTGTGGCTCGATCCCGCCGCGCTGCTCGCCGGCGACCTGCGTCGGGTGTTGGAACTCCTGACCACCGGACTGACCTCAACCGAACACGAGGCATTCGTCGCGCAACTTCAGACCCGGCGAATCGCCCGGTGAACCGGAGCCCGTGTAGGGTGTATGTCGCAAACGCGAAACACACCACGACAAACGGAATCTTTCCCGACAATCCGGTGCGTTCCTCGTTGCTACACGCACCCGAATTGGCTCGTCTCCAGCGTTCGGTACCTTCTTTTGTGCGGAGCCTTCCAACTGGACGCAAGAACAGCGAAACGTGTCGACTCGCTCTATCGCAGCATCAAGCAATTGCCAATCCTTGGTTGTCTGGGACTTTTCATTCCCATCATCGGAATCCTGCTTCTACCGATTGCAATTGCGTACAGCCATTTGCGATCCAAGCTAATGGCAGACGTTGCGAGCGGTAAGTTTGTCGTCGAGCCTCACGACCAACAGGCTGAACGGCCAGGTGAACTGAGTACACAGCAGAAAATCGAGTTCTTGCGCTCAAGTGGCACTCGTATGTGGGTGCCGTATGCCGTCGGTACTGTTTACTTATTGTCATCGTGAACCTGGTCATTTAATGCGCGGACAGCATGTGAATTGGACCGCCACATATAATGCTCTCTCATGCCCTTGTTCGTCATTGACGGGATACTGATATCGGCTTGGCTTGGGATACTGATATCGGCTTGGCTTGGGATCCGCGGACTCATGCGAGGAGAAATCGAGTTTTCCTCGACCGTGACACTGACCGGAAATGCTGCGAGAATCGCGTCCTGTTTGTGCCTTCTGTTTTCCTTTGGTCTGAAAACAGCGTGCGTCTGGTTTGTGGTTGTCGGATTTCCGCCTTGATCACGGCTGGGTGGCCGGAGCGTCTGCACGTCATCGAAACGAGGCAATTTTCCAGGAGCGTCGATCATGTGGCTGTTCGTGTCAAATCGCCGGGTGGCGCTGATGGTGGTTCTGCTGTTGTTCGCGGTGGCGACGATTTCGGCGGCGCGAGCCGACGAGGAACAGACGGCCGCGCTGCTCAAGACGTTCGTCGAGGAGCTCGTTCTCATCACGCCGGGCGAGGGAAAGTTTCCGGCATCGTTCCAGATGGGAGCGAAGGAGGGAGGAGACGCCAGTGAGCAGCCTCAGCATGAAGTCGCCTTCAAGTACAAGTTCGCCATCGCCAAGTACGAGATGCCTCAGAATCTGTACGAGGCCGTCATGGGGACCAACCCCAGCCGCTGGAAGGGACCGCGCAACTCGGTCGAGATGATGAGTTGGAAGGAGGCCAACGACTTCTGCCAGAAGATCACGCAGCAGCTTCGCGACCGCAAACTGATCGGCGCGGA
>JAYTIB010000970.1:0-7112 GCA_043732205.1 Schlesneria sp.
TGACCCCGGCTCGCGCCAAATCCCCCCGTGACAAACGAATTGAATGCAGATGCCCGCCGATCGCTGCCGACAACCCGAATAGCCTGCCCACATTTTCCCACCCTTGCTTGATGCCACGGAGTCGCCCATGTTGACGCTGACTGGTGCGCCGTTTCGATGCTGTGACGGCCTTCCCCGCCGAAGCTTCCTGCAACTCGGTTCGTTGGCAGTTGGAGGCTTGTCGCTGCCGCACCTGCTGCGGGCGGAAGCCAATCGCGGCAGCAGCGGCTCCGCGAAGTCCGTGATCATGGTCTACCTGTCGGGCGGATTGACTCACCAAGACACGTTCGACCTGAAGCTGGATGCACCCAAAGAGATCCGCGGTGAGTTCAACGGCATCGACACCAGCCTGCAGGGCTATCAAGTTTCGGAACTGTTGCCCCTGACCGCGCAGTGCGCTCACCGACTGGCGGTTGTCAGGTCGATCGTCGGACTGCGGGACGAACACAGCAGCTTTCAGAATGTGACCGGCTACCCGATGGACCAAACGAACCGTGAGGGGAAGCCAAACTTCGGTTCGGTCCTGTCGCACAAGCTGGGGCAGACCGATCCCGCCGTCCCCGCGTTCGTCGACTTGTTTCCGACGATGCAGCACAAGCCGTACAACAGCCCGAAGTCGGGTGTGCTCGGTCCGGCGCATCGGTCCGTGCAGGCGGATGGCGAAGACCTGGCGAGCATGAAGCTGCGGTTTGTCGAACCGGGCGTGTTGGACAACCGCCGCAAGTTGCTCGAAGCGATGGACCGGTTCCAGCGACAGACGGATGCCTCTCCCGTGCGAAACATGGATGCCACGTATGGCAAGGCGTTCGACGTGCTCACCACCAGCCGTCTGGTGAATGCCCTGGATGTCACGAAGGAAGACCCGCGCGTCCGTGACCGGTACGGGATCGGTTCGTCGAAGCATCTCGGCGACGGCGCCCCGATGTGGAACGATCAACTGCTCGCCGCGCGGCGACTCGTGGAAGCGGGCGTCCGCTGCGTCACCGTCGCGTACGGGTTCTGGGACACGCACGGCAACAACTTCAAATATCTGAAGGACCATCTGCCGCTGTTCGACAAGGGAATCTCGGCACTGGTCAACGACATCTACGACCGCGGACTGGATCAGGACGTGACGGTCTGCGTCTGGGGCGAGTTCGGTCGCACGCCAAAGATCAACAAGGATTCCGGCCGCGACCACTGGCCGCGCGTGGGACATGCGCTGTTGTGCGGCGGCGGACTGAAGGTCGGGCAGGTGCTCGGGTCGACCGACAAATTGGGCGGCGATGTGCTCGACCGTCCGCTGCATTACCAGCAGGTCTTGGCGACGCTGTATCACACGGTGGGGCTGACCGACGATCCCTCGATCAACGACATCTCGGGCCGCCGCCTGCCGCTTCTCGATCCGGGCATGCGGCCGATCGGCGAGTTGATCTGACCGTCCTGCCGTCATTCCCCTCCGCCCGTTTCCCTCGTCCCACGTCAGTGATCAGCCGTGCCGATCGGTTGAAGTTCGGCCTTCCACAATTTGCTCGCTGAAAACTGCGAACGAACGACGCAGGCTGCTGTTGAACTAGGAATCACGCTCGATGTGGAGATGGTGACAAATGGAAAAGATCGTGCAAATCCTCCTGACTCTGATGAACGCGGTAGTGGCTGTCGTCGTCGGGATGTTTGGTTTTTTCCTTGCCCTGATTTGTATCCTGTTTTGTGATATAGGCCCCTTTATTCACTGTGCCACTATTGCCCTGTGCTCGCTTCTGGTGTCGGGGTCGCTGGTGGTTGTGTCGGCCCTGGCCATCTCAGCAATGTTCCGTAAGGATGATTCGATGCTGTGGTATCTTAAGGCGTACCCATTCGCCCCTTTGATCTTCGGTGGGATCATGTTCGGACTACAGGTGATTCCCGAGTGGGATGCGGCTTGGTTGGCATTCGTCGGTCTGTCGTTGTTAGCGTCGACCTACGCATTTTGGCTGCGCAAGTCGCGTCAACCGGTGCCAGACGTGGTATAAGCAGACCCCTCAGCGACAGGACGCCGTGCGGACCCGAAGAGAATTGGAATGCGTTCCGCAGTCGCGCGTTGCTCGGTGTCCAGCTTGTTCATCGACAGTCATTTCGCCCATCACGGGCAAGTCACCTTGAACGTTTGGTTGGCACATCACCGCATTGCTCCAAGGATTCAGACATGGCTCGGTACGAAAAGATTCTGGTGGGGATCGATCTGCACCAGGGCGACCGCGTCGCCACGCAAGAACTGGGGTTGGAGTCGCGGGCGGCCGTCGAAGAGGCGCTTCTTCTGGCGATTCATTCCGGCGGGTCCGTCACATTCTGTTCGGCGCTGAATGTGTCGGCGCAGACGGCGACGCTGATCTCTCGGGATCACCAGAACCTGCTGAAGACCGTCGAGGATTTGGCGGTCGAAATGCTCGACCGGGTTGTCGCCGAAGCGACACAGCGCGGTGTCACCGCCGACAGGGTGGTGCGTCTCGGATCGCCCGACGAAGAGCTGGCCAAGCAGGCGATCGAGGGCCGTTACGATCTGCTCGTCGTGGGCACACGCTCGCGGAACAAAGCGACCCGGTTGTTGTTCGGCAGCACCGCTCAGAAGCTGATCCGATCCGCCCCTTGTGCCGTGTGGATTGTGAAGCCCGAAGCGGTGCGTGAAATCCGTGAGATCGCCGTCGCGACCGACCTGTCCGACGCCGGTCGACCGGCACTCGCTGCGGCCGTTGAAGTGGCCCGGGCGCTGGCGGCCAAACTGTTCATCGTTCATGCGGTCGACATGGCGGAACTTTCGTACCTGGTGATGGCGGGTGTCAGCACGGATGAGATCGCCGCGGCCAGAACGCGCAAGGTCGACGACGCCAATCTCGCGTTGCAGCAGCAACTGGCGGCGACCGACTACCGCACGCTGCCGTACGGCGTGAAGGTCGAAGTGATCGAGGGTTCACCCGACGACGCGATTCCCCAGTTTGTCGCCGAACATGAAATCGACATTCTCGTCATGGGAACGCATGGCCGGAGCGGCCTCTCGCGACTGGCGCTGGGGAACACCGCGGAACGGATCCTGCCGATGGTTCAATGCTCGGTGATTGCGGTGAAGCCCCACGATTTCGTCAGTCCCCATGTCTCCTGAACTCCCCGTCTATCTGGACCATCACGCGACGACGCCTGTCGATGCGCGCGTCCTGCAGGCGATGCTGCCGTTTTTCTTCGAGCAATATGGCAACGCGTCGAGCCTGCATCACGCCTACGGCCAGGCGGCCCGCACCGCGGTCGCCACGGCCCGCGAACAGGTGGCGCAGTTGCTCAACGTCACGCCGCGCGAGGTGATCTTCACCAGCGGTGCCACCGAAGCCAACAATCTCGCGATCAAGGGCTGTCTGGCCGCCGCCCCGCCGAGCAGCCACTTGATCGTGAATGCCGCCGAGCACAAGTCGGTCCTGGATGTGGCGACCCGGCTGGCCCGGCGCGGAGTCGACGTGACCGTGCTCCCGGTCACTTCGATCGGTTGCGTCGATCCCGATGCCGTCGCCGCAGCCATTCGTCCGACGACCGTGCTGGTCTCAGTGATGACCGGTAACAACGAGGTCGGTTCGATCAACCCGGTGGCTGAGATTGCCGAGATTTGTGCCGCCCGCAATGTGGCCCTGCACTCCGACATCACGCAGGCGGCCGGACGAATCGCCGTCGATTTGACGGTCTGGCCCTTCGATCTGGCCAGCCTGTCAGCCCACAAGCTGTATGGTCCGAAGGGGGTGGGCGCATTGATCAAGCGCCGTTCTTCAAGGCAGACCCCTTTGGAACCGCAATTGGACGGCGGTGGCCACGAAAACCGTCTGCGCAGCGGAACGCTCGCGGTGCCGTTGATCGTCGGTTTCGGCCGCGCCTGCGAGCTGGTCCGTCAGCACCGCGACGCAGATGCCGAGCGGTTGCGAGAACTGACCGAACGGTTGGATCGCGGCATCCGCAGTCAATTGCCGGATGTCACGCTGAACGGACCGCCGCTGTCGGATGCGCGCTTGCCGGGCAACTTGAATCTGTCGTTCGGCGGGATCGACGGCGACGCGCTGCTGGTCCGTCTGACGAAGATCGCCGTCAGCAGTGGCGCGGCCTGTTCTTCGGCCGATCCGGAACCGAGCCACGTCCTGCGCGCGATGGGAATTGCCGACACACAGGTCAAAGCCAGTCTGCGATTTGGACTCGGCCGACCCACGACTGTGGCTGACATCGACGTCGCCGTGGAAGAGGTCGTGGCCGTCGTGCGGGAATTGAGGTCGCTCGGACGCGAGTGAAGCGCTCTCCCGCGATTGAACGCGGATGGTTTCGCGGCATCCTCGTTAAGGAACTGGTCCGGAATAACTTCCCGATTCATGGTGACGTAGTCCGGACCCCCAGGTCCGGACGAAATCGTCGAAACGGCTGCGAATGGACTCGTCCGGACCTGGGGGTCCAGACTACGAAAGTCGGGAAGTTGTTGCGGACCTGTTCCTAAGCTTCGACTTTCAACCGGCGACGGCGAGCTGCTCTCCCCATAACGAGCAGTCATCGCCGAGGCTCTGATTGAACCCAGCCCCTGTCCCAACAGGCTCTCAGCCTGTCGCGTTATTACAGACTGCGCGCGTACTCGTGCGGCATCTGGATGAAACGCTGCTGCGTTTCCCGGTCACTGAAGAACCACAGCCTGCCGCGCCAGACCACCCCCACCCGAGGGTCGCCCGATGCCGCCAAGCCTGTGTCGCGCGAACTGACCAGGCACTGTCCGTCGGCCGCCGGCCAATACCGCTCCGGATTTGCCAGGAATCGCCGACGATGCTCGTCCGAATGGAAGCAGATCGTCTGCCCCTTGAATTCGGCCGTCACTCGGTCGTCCCCCTTGCGCAGCTTGTTGTCGTCCAGCAGACTGGCGAGACAAAAGCCGTCAAAGGCGCGTTGACTGGCGTTGGTCGTGACCAGCGCCGAAACAGCGTCGTTGTTGTTGTCATCGACGTCGTCCCCTTCAACCGGTGCGTCCTTGCTCCGAACCATCTCCAGGACCGACACCAGATCGCCCGCCGATTGGAATCCGGTCATGCGCTTGACGACCTTCAAATCGGGCGACACGACCAACGTGGTGGGATAGGCTTCCACGCGAAAGTCCGCCACCAGTGCCGGATGCTCGTCGGCATCCAATTCGAGCAACACAAAATCCCGGCGCAACCGGCGTCGGACACGTTCATCCGTGAACGTCAACTGTTGCATCTGCCGGCACGGCCCGCACCACGTGGCCGTGATCTTGACGAGGATCGGCCGTCTCCTCTGGCGGGATTCCTCGGCCGCCTGTTTGTAACTTCGCCGCCACGCCAGCCGCGTGGCAACAGGTTCGTCGGTCCCGGTTGTCTCGCCCGCGGCGAGTGTTCCGGCGACCGTCGCGACGAGCGTGAGCACAAGGCTCCCCGTGCGAATGAATGACATGCGTTCCTCCTCACATGAATGGCGTTCAATCCTCCGTGCGATGCACCCGAAACGGCTGCCGGACTGATGAACACCGGATCAGTCTTGAGGCAGGTGAATCCCGGCGACGCAATGCGTCCACCGGATTCCGGGCGAGCACCTCAAAGGTATCCGCAGACACCACGTCGTACCACCTTCGTGACCGCGATTGGGGGCAGTCTGAAGGAACTTTGAATTTGCTGAATTCTTGCAGAGCCGCATGACGCGACGCTTGCG
The DNA here is from genome assembly GCA_043732205.1 of Schlesneria sp. Lineage (GTDB taxonomy): Bacteria > Planctomycetota > Planctomycetia > Planctomycetales > Planctomycetaceae > Schlesneria. Next base: position 5,728 of record JAYTIB010000970.1, read on the forward strand.
TTCATGAGACTCGTTTTTCGTCGCACCGTCCCGTTGGCATCGGCCTTTCCCCACGAGCGAGTATCCGGCAACCGAGACTGATTGAGATTCCAGCGAGGGCTGCGTCTCAGGCCGTTGCGACCGCCGCGCAGTTTGGGGTCGGGTGTTCGGTTTTTCGAAATTGGCGGGAGGTCAGTCTCATTGGCAATCCAAGTCCACCTCCCGCCAATTTAGAAAAACCGAACACCCGACCGCTGTGTGCGAAACTTGACTCAAAGAGACATGTTTCGAATTCGAAGGAGTCCACTTCAAAGAACGCGACGACCGCAGGTCTCGATGGTGCGGGAGACCTGCGGTCGTGTTGGTTGTTGGCGATTGGTTGTTAGCTGTTGGCTATTGGTGTGGGACGTTGAGGACGAGTCACTCCGAGTATTCGCCGCGACCGTCGATGCCCTGCACATCGCAGGTGTTGTCGCAGTGGTCGATGTTGTCGCGGAACTCGGTGCCGCTGGAATAGCCTTGGCAGCCCTTGATCCCCTGGACGACGTACGTCTGGTTCAGGGCACCGAAGGCGGAGCCGACGTCTTCCAGTTCGTTGTTCACGTTCAGGGCAACTTCCGACAGTCCGACGATCATGGCCAGCACGGCGATGGTGGCGACCAGGACCAGTTCGGCGGAAACGATGAAACCGGATTCGTCATTGATCAGGGCGGTGAGCAGAGTCGTCATGGTGGTCGGTCCTTTCTGGGACTTCAATCGGGAAACTGGCGGCGAGCGTCTGATCGTCTCGCGTGGTGTTGTGGTGTTTGGTGTCTCGCAGGATGAACGGGATGTAAAGCAGCTTGAATGCCAATCGCGTTTCGCTGTTCAGGATTCTGATCACCCGTAGAACGAAGTCGCTGCAACGTCTGTCAAACAATCGCGTTGCAAAGTTCGCAGAATTCTCCGGCCGTCCGTGATCACAGGTCGCGTCGAACCAGGCCCGTGTTGACAAATCGCCTCATCGAACCACGACGATCGGCTGCTGGCCGAGTGCAACTCACCGTGAATCAACGACTTCCACGGCGCGCTCGACATCAGGTTGGGATGTTGCCGCCGGGCATCATCGGTTTCGATTTCCGCTGCGGCTGCGGCCATGCTTCGAAGCGAACGAATGTCCCCTGAGCGACGCGCCTACAATCGTTGCAAGGTGTGATGTGGCGCAGCGCGCGATGCCAAGACCGGAAGTCGGTTGTGCGTCACGATTCTGGGTGGAATCCGAAACGCGGTTCATCCCAGTCTGTCGAAGTCGCGACGGCACTTGGGCGAGCGGCAGGAATCGGCAGACAAGCACGCTGCGCAAGATACAAGCACGATGCGCAAGCGAGTGAGTTTTCAGGCACACTCGCTTGCGCGTCGTGCTTGTA
>JAYTIB010000971.1:0-2680 GCA_043732205.1 Schlesneria sp.
GACGGTCGCTACCCAGGGCGGCGCTCCCGATGGTCGCTTGCCCTGGGCTAACTTAGGGCTGCCCCGTTGGGGCGTAAATCCAAAACAGCGCAACTTCAAGACTCACGCATCGGGTTGGTTTTGCAAACGCTCCGACATGACCGACCCCGATTCTAGGGAGGCGACGGAACCGCACGCAATCGGCATCTGCTCGCGGAGCATCCGGATCGTGCGTATACTCTGCGGCATTCCGCTTTCAGTCGTTCCAAGCGTGCCGCTCGCCGTAGCTGAATTCGCAAGAATTCACACTGCTTGCACAACGGCCTGAACTCTTGCGAGTTCAGCTACGGCGCGAACTTGGATCGACTGACAGTCAAGTTGCCGAGGAGATCGCTCAATGCTGCTGCTGTTGTTGTTTTCCCCGCTGGCCGCCCCCCCGGTCGAAACCGATGCCGCCGCCGAGGCGAAGCATCTGGCCGACATCCGGCAGGTGACGTTTGGACTGCCGCGGGCTGGTGAGGGGTATTTCTCGCCGAAGGGGGACTCGATCGTCTATCAGGCCTATCCGGTCGGTTACCCGTTCTATCAGATCTACGTGCAGAAGCTGGATGAGAAGACGCCGCGGTTGCTCAGCACGGGCCGCGGTCGGACCACGTGCGCGTATTTCTCACCCGATGGCGAGAAGCTGATCTTCGCGTCGAGTCACACCGATCCGCAGATTGAGGAGACCGAACTGAAGGCGCGCGAAGAGGCGGCGAAGGGGGGCCGTCGCCGCTATCAATGGGACTTCGACCCGCACATGGACATCTACGAGATCAAGCTTAATGGCACCGGCCTGCGGCGGCTAACGGACACCCCCGGCTACGACGCCGAGGGCAGCTTCTCACCCGATGGAAAGCAGATCGTGTTCACCTCGTCGCGCGATGGCGACCCGGATCTGTTCATCATGGATGCCGACGGAACGAACGTGCGCCAATTGACGAATGTCCCCGGTTACGATGGCGGCCCGTTCTTTTCGCCCGATGGCAAGTGGGTGATCTTCCGATCCGACCGGCAGAAGGAACACATGCTGCAACTGTTCGCGATCTCGGTGGATGGCAAGACCGAGGTGCAGCTCACGAACAATCTCGAACAGGTCAATTGGTGCCCGTACTTTCATCCGAGTGGAAAGTACCTGATCTGGTCCGGCGCGGACTACAGCAAGGGGCCGACATCGGCCCACTTCAACCTGTTCACGATGGAGCTCGACTGGAGCGGTGGCACGGTGAAGGGGGGCGACGTGAAACAGATCACCTCCAGCACGGCGGCGGATGTGCTGCCCGTTTTCAGTCCCGACGGCAAGAGCCTGATGTGGACTTCGACCCGGACTCCGGATGGCACCAGCCAATTGTGGATCGCCGACTGGTTGCGCGGCCGACCATAATCGCGTGGGACGGTTTTTCAAACCGTCCGTCCATCGAAATGCGGGTCTCCGCCATTCTTGTTGAGACGAGTTGAGAAGAGAAGAGGAGACCTTCGGTCAGGCGTTTCGGCGGGGTCAGGAGACCCGCGCCGAACAGAGCCGAACAGAGACCCGCGCCGAACAGACGCCGAACAGACCGTCACAAATTTGGCGGAGACCCCGTTTTTCAATCACTTGTCCGCGGAACGGCGTACGGACCGGACGCGGATTGTCGGCCATCCGGTCTCTTCGCCAGAATCAGGCCGATCCCGGCGCACCACAATCAAGAGCTTGGCGAGTTAATCATGTTTCACCACAGTCCGTCACATTCTCCCTTGAATCGGAACTCCACCAAGATGTCAGATCCCCTACGGTCGTGGACGCGGCTGAGATGCCTGTTGTTGTTGGTGGCGATTTCCGGTTGCTACAAGACGCCCGCGAATTCCGGCGGCGATCCGGAAACGGGGAGTGTCGATCCCGCTGCCGCCGCCGGTCCCGGCGGCAAGAAGAAGATCATTCCCATCCACCGCGACGTCAGGCCGCTGGAGGGGAATTGGGTGATGGTCGTCACCGGACCGGACAAAGACGGCCGTCTGCACGACAAGTACGTTTGGATTCTGCGGATTTCGAAGGACGCCGACGGGAAGTATCGGGGCGAAATGCTCGACACGACCCACGACAAGCTCGACCCGGCGATTGAATCGATCGAGGTCGCGGGAAAGTCGGTGCGGCTGGTGATCAAGAACAAGATTGCGACCATCGACTATCAGGGCGAATTTGACAGCCGGGCGGTTCGCGGAACATTGGTCGGCGGTCCGCAGGAGATGTACCTCGCCCGCTTGTTGTCGACGGAAGAAACGAAGCTGGAGGGCTACGTGGATTCGGCGCTGCCGCCCGCCTCCGACCTCTTCATGAACGCCATCAACAGCATGCAGAAGAAGCCCCAGCCCAGGGTGATCCTGCAATTGGCGCGCGACAATCCCACCAGTCCCATGTCCGTCGACGCGGTGCTCGGTTTGTTCAGCCTTCAGACCCGTGCGGATTTCGATGACGAGACCCTGCGCGCGATCGCCGACCAGTACATCGAACTGTCGAAGATCTGGGGCGAGCGCATGCATTTGCAGGCCGAGATGACGACCGCACAGCACCTGGTCACCACGGTGCGCCTGCCGGCCGAAACCCTGAAGCATCTGGATGCGGCGGAGAAGCTGCTGGGCGATCGCCTTGAGGCCGCGAAGCCGCGACTTCAGATGATTCGCG
>JAYTIB010000972.1:0-2679 GCA_043732205.1 Schlesneria sp.
ATCAGGAACTCGTCGCCCCCCCAGCGCCCGGCACAGTCGTAAGGCCGGGTCTGTCGGCGCAGTGATTCACCGATCCGCCGCAGCACTTCGTCCCCCGCCAGATGTCCCCGCAGATCGTTGATCTGTTTGAAGCCGTCGCAGTCCAGCAGCGCGAGCGTAAACGGTCGGCCGAACCGCTTCGCCCGACTGAGCTCCGCGTTGAGGGCCTCGATGAGCGCCTGTCGGTTCGGCAAGCCTGTCAGGCTGTCCACACGCGCCGAACGTTGTGCGTCGGCCAGTTGCCCTTTGAGCCGCGCCAGCCACGCGACCAGTCCCATCACCACGATCAATCGAATCAGGTGTCCCGGCAATCCGACCAGACCGCTGGATGTCCGCGTCGCCATCCCTGACCACAACACCACGACGATCAAACTCGCGGTGACGGCGAATCGCGCCGAGCAGGTCCAGGCTGCGGTCGCGAGCACGGCGATCAACAACCATTGCATCACCGAGTGAAGTTGTCCTGTCGGGTCCGGGCCGTGCAGCAGCGTCAGGACCACGAGTGACAGACAGACGGCGACCGGTGCCAGCCACATTGATCCGCGCGGTCCGTCCACCCCGTGCCGCGACCTGGAATCGGGCGGCACTTCGCGCTGGTCGGGGCTGGTGGGGCTGGAAGACGTCATGACGAATTTCCCACCGGTCCGACTTGGACACGGCTGTTCTTACGGGACGACGCGAGCCTATCCGATCGCGACCCCGGTGTCACTCAACGCCAAACGTGTGATTTGATTCGGTCGCGTCCGGCGGTACGCTGTCCGGCCGAAGGATGGAGACCATCCGCGGACCCGCAACCGAATGAGGGAATCAACCGATGAAGACGCATCCTCGAAGAGGCCGGCTGAGTATCGCGATGGTGTTGTTGATGCTGTCGACGATGACCATGGCCACGCCCGCGCAGGCGGCCGAAGACGCCAACCGGAAGCAGGCTTCCAAGCCAAACATTGTCTTCGTGCTGGCGGACGATCTGGGCTACGGCGATCTCGGTTGCTTTGGACAGAAAAAGATTCGCACGCCGCACATCGACCGACTCGCCGCCGAGGGGCTGCGGCTGATCCAGCACTACTCGGGGAACGCCGTCTGTGCTCCGTCGCGGTGCGTGCTGATGACCGGGCTGCATCCCGGTCATGCGTTCATTCGTGACAACCGTTCGACGCAGCCCGAGGGGCAGTATCCCATCCCGGCGAACACGGTCACGCTGGGCAAGCTGTTGCAACAGCAGGGCTACGTGACGGGGGCGTTCGGCAAGTGGGGGCTGGGCGGCCCGCAATCCGAAGGCCGGCCGCTCAAGCAGGGGATCGACCGCTTCTTCGGATACAACTGCCAGGGAGTGGCCCACAACTTTTATCCGACGTATCTCTGGGATGACGAATCCCGGTTCCCGTTGAACAACGCCGCGTTCCCGGCGCATCAACCCAAGTTGGCCGCGGGAGTCGATCCGCTGGACCCACTGAGTTACGCGGGCTTCACGGGTCGCGATTATTCGGCCGACCGGATTGCCGAACAGGCGTTGCGGTTCGTCCGCGACAACAGGGACCGCCCGTTCTTCCTGTATGTGCCGACGACGATTCCGCACCTGGCCCTGCAGGTTCCGGAGGATGCGCTGAGTGAGTATGCCACGGAGTTTCCCGATGATCCGCCGTATGTCGGGGGGAACGGCTACCTGCCGAACCGGACACCGCGGGCGGCCTATGCCGCGATGGTGACCCGCATGGATCAGCATGTCGGGAAGATCGTCTCCCAGATCCGCGAGCTGGGACTGGACGACCGGACGATCTACATCTTCAGCTCCGACAACGGACCACTCTACGACAAGCTCGCCGGCACCGACTGCGACTTCTTCGAATCGGCCGGACCGTTGCGCGGCCGCAAGGGTTCGCTGTATGAAGGGGGTTTCCGGGAACCGACGCTCGTGCGCTGGAAGGGACACATCTCCGCCGGGACAACCAGTGACCGGGTGACGGGATTTGAAGACTGGGTTCCGACCCTGCTCGAACTGATCGGCGCGAAGGATGCGACACCCGCCGGCTTGGATGGGATCAGCTTCGCGCCGACATTGCTCGGGCGGCAACAGCCCGAGCGCCCGTTTCTGTATCGCGAGTTTCCCGGCTACGGCGGTCAGGTCGCGTTGCGCCTTGGCGACTGGAAGGGGGTCGTTCAGCAACTGATGCCGCAGGGGCAGCGCGCCGCCCAACCGTGGAAGATGGAACTCTACAACTTGAAGGATGACATCGCGGAATCCAAAGACGTCGCAGCCGATCATCCCGACATCGTGGCCCGGATCGACCGGTTGATGCGGGAACAGCACTCGCCGTCGGCCGAGTTTCCGTTCAAGGCGCTTGATGAACGTTAGACCCCGCGCGGGCCTACGTTAGGCTTGTCGCTCTGCCGACAAGCCGTCCCGTCGGCGGAGCGACGGGACTACAGTAACGCTCTCAACGCAGCAACTCGATCACGTCGTCCGGGGTCGTGATCCTGAAGGGTGACTCGCCCTCGGGGACGTTCAGCGAGTAGACCTGTTGCGTGAATTGAAACTGCTCGAGCAGTGCCGCGGGTCCGATGGCACGGGCGCTGCCGGTCACTCCGCCTGCGATGATGACTGGTCTGGGGGCGATCAGCGCGGCGAGGTGGGCGATGTCG
>JAYTIB010000973.1:0-18404 GCA_043732205.1 Schlesneria sp.
GAAGCGGCTCAACCGGTCGATCTCGTGCCGCGTCACTTCATCGGGCCAGCTTTGAACGACGACGACCAGATCGGGAATCCAATCGCCCGCGGCAAGCTGATCGAGGGCCCCGCCCAGGCTGGCATACCGCGCGACGTTCGCGGGCTGCAGCGCGTGCGACATCCATTCCGCCAACGGCAATGCTTCCTCGCGATCCGTTTGCCCGACGATCAGAAAGTGAAGTGGCATGGAATCAGTCACCGGCGGGAACTTACCCGGATCATTGAAGGCTTGAACCACGAAATACACGAAATACACGAAAGGCACGAAAAGCAGAAAGACACTTCGATCGTCATCAGAAACGCCATGTCATCTCGTCATCTGATTCACTCATGACCCAACGTGTCTGATTGCCTTTCTTTCGTGTGTTTCGTGTATTTCGTGGTTAATAATCCTGGCTAACCATCGCCTTCCGACCCGCCGCGGTTGTTCAGGATGTCACCGATCTTGTTCAGCTTTTCTGCCAGCGGGCGGATCTGATTCACGCGGCAGGTTGTATGGTACGGGCAATGACCGGTGCAATTCTCGTCGGAGTTTTCCACGAGGAACTTGCCGTCGCGAATCCCCGCGGCCAGTTGCGGGATGGTGTCGTCGAGGATCTGTTCCAGCGAGTCGACCAGGCCGTGTTCCATCGGCGTCAGTGTCTTGCTGTCCCGCTGATAACCGCGTTTGAAGCCGGTCGCCTTCAGGCTCCAATAACCCATTTGAAACGGATCGGCATCGCGTCCGGCGATACCGAGTCGATGGATGGCCAGGACGTACAGGGCCAACTGGATCGACCGGCCGGTCTTCAACTCGGCTTCGTTCGCCCGGGGTGGACTTCCTGTCTTGTAATCGATGACGTTGAAGACGCGACGCCCCGCGGTGAAGCCGGTGTCGACACGATCGATCCGTCCGCGAACCAGCGCGCTGCCGTCGCCGTGACCAAACACCAGCGGATCGGTTTTGACGTCGTCGGACTCACCCGCGTCCGGCAGGCTGCCGAACGGGATTTCAGGGGGGAGCGAAGTCGCGCCACCGGTCCACGCTTCGTGTAGTTGGCGGTCGTAGTCGACTTGTTGCCGGGCGAAGGCGTCGCCCCATTGGGTCAGCAGCCGCTGTTCGATGCGGGTCAACGCGCGTTGCAGTTCCGTTTCATGAAAACGCTTGCCCAGGTGTTGTTCGATCAGCAGGTGGAAGCGTGCCGCCAGTTCTTCGGCGGGCTTGTCCATCCCCTTGCGCAGCAGTTGGGCCAGCACCAGGTGAACGAGGCTGCCGCGCGCCGCATAGTCCGTCCCTTCCTCTGGCGTGACCAGATCGTCGACGTTCAGCACGCGCTGGACCCAGAACCGGTAGGGACAGGTGGCGTAGTCCTCCAGTTCCGTGGCGCTGAACTGATGGCGCGGACTGAACCGCTGCCGCAACGTCGACAAGTTCGGCTCGCTGGAGAGGCGGCCCTCGTAGCAAGTGAATCCGCGTTCATGAAACCGCTGCGTGTTGACCTCGATCGCCGCCACCACGTTGCGGCCCGTTTCGAGCCAGCCGGATCGCTCGCACAGGCGCGCGAACAAGCCGGGGTTGCCGGTCCGGGCTTCGCTGATCGCCAGCAAACGGAGATCGGATTCCGTCAACGCGCGATCGGCTGTGGGAACCGGATCGAGTCTCCCTTCATGAGCCACCTTCAGCGCCGATTCGGTGAACAGCGATCGCAGCGCGACTAGATACGGACTGGCGAAGACCGGCTGTCCCTTGGAATTGACGGCGGGATAGCTCAGCGTCAACTGCGAGCGGGCGCGCGTCAGCACGCTGTAGAACAGGAACATCTCGTCTCGCTGGTGTTGCTCGCGATGTTGCAACGGCACGCCCCGCCGCGCGAACTCCTGCCGGTCCAACTCGCCGAACAGGCAGTCGTCGGTGCGGTTCATCGGAAAGCTGCTTTCGGCCAGCCCCACGACGAACAGATGCGGCACATCCAAATGGCGGATCTGCTCGACATCCAGGATCCGGACGCAACCTCCCGGATCAACGGCCGCCTTGATCTGTTCGCCCCCCAGCAGATCGCGCAGTTCCGCGGTGAACGAAGCCAAGTCGAGACGGAGCGGCTTGGCGGACTTGTTGTCGGCGGACGATGCGAGTCGCCGATCCGCTTCACCAGCCGTCCGTAGGATGCGCTGCAACAGATCCCAATCATCGGCGTCCCTCGACGCGATGACGCTGTCGCTTGACCCAACGGCATGACCGGGAGGGCGAGGCTCGCGCCGAGCCGATTCGAACGCGACCGCGTTTGACTCCGCGTTGATGTTCCCGCGCGCGATCGCTTGCAGGCCGGTCTTCTGCCAGCCGAGATCGCGGCCGAGCGACGCGATCAAATCACCCCACTCGGAGAGCGTCTTGCGCTGTCGCAGCCGGTCGGTCACTTGTGACAGGCGCTTCAAGATCGATTCGGCGCTTCGCGCCAACGCGGCGAGCGATGCCTTGGTATCGCCGCCGAAGTCACCGTCCGTTTCCTCTTCGACAGTGACACCGCCGGCGACCCGGCCAAGGACGCGCAGAATCATCTCGCGTCCGGCGTGCAGTTTCAGCCGCCGCAAGGCGGCACTGACCGTGCGCGCCCCGTGTCCGCGACTCAGTGCGGGCCAGCCCGGCTGGAAGTAATTGGAACCGAGCACCTGGGCCAACCGCGAGAACGGCCAGTCTTCAAGCTCCAATTGCAGGACCGAGAACAGCGCCTTGATCATCGGGCTTCCGGCGAGCGGCGAACCGGCTTCGCACCAGACAGGGATGCCGGCCTGGTCGAGATACTCCCGCCAGACCGGCCCGGTCTCGGAGACCGAGCGGACCGCCACGACGATCCGCGATGGCGGTATTCCCCCGGTCAACAACGTCTTGATCCGCATGGCGACCGCCTGGCACTCGCCGAGCGGTCCGGTCGCCGCGATCACTTCGAGACCCTCGCCGTCGACGGACTTGGTGACCGCGCGGGGATTGGCGAACAACGACTCGGCGACGACCCGCAACCCGGCCGGCCAGCGGGATCGATCGGCGATCAGGTGTTCCGTCCGACAAGTTGTCCCCGGCGGAAGATGTCGGCGAATGCGGTCGACCGTGGACTTGGGTTTGTCAAACAGTTCGGGTCGCGTCGACGGGGACGCTGTCGACGACGAAGCTCCGTCAGGACTGCCGTCATGCGGGAGCGCGATGACTGTCTGCGGAATCCATTCCATCAATCGGCCAAGGATTTCATGCTGTGTCTGGGTGAAGTCCGCGAAGCCATCGACGACGAGGAACTCGACGGCGGCGAACGGACCGCGCACTCCTTCATTCAGCGCGGTCCGGGCCAGCCAGAACCGGCCTTCATTGTCGTACCAGTTTTGTTGGGCCAGATGCTGTTGATACCGGGCATAGATCAGTCCGAGTTCCCGATCGCGCTGGGCTCGTGTGGCGGGTCCGTGCGAGCAGGCTTCCAAGAATGTCTCCGGCCAGATCTCCTCACGCTTCAATTCGGAAATGAACGACGAGACCACGTCGAGAAACCCCGTGGTCTGCGTGACGGATGCGAAGTTGACAAGCTGATCGCTCTGGCCCAGTTCCACCACGATGCGCCGCAGCAGCAACCGCTTCATCACGGGCGACATCAGCGTCGCCGGCCGACCAGCCGCCGCCAGGATCTGTTCGGCGAAGAGATCGAAGGTCAGCACCCGCGGTTCCAGTTGCACCGGATCGGTGGCATCCAGCAAATGCTCGACGACCGCCTGCCGCGCCCGGTGCGTCGGAGCCAACCAGAGAACAGTTCCGGGCCGGCGTCGCTCGCGCGCCCGCCGCAGCGCCGCGCGATACTCCGTCAGCAGTCGCCCGGTCTTTCCGCTTCCCGCATCGCCCAGCAGCAGTGTCAGATGGAATGGCATGCGGCGGATTCTAGTCCGTGCCCAACGAACGACGCCAGTGGGGGAAGATGTTTGGGAACGGGAGCGTGATAGCTTCCCGATGCTCGTGGTCCGGACCCCTTGGTCCGGACGAGCCCATTCGCAGCCATTGTCGATGGCTTCGTCCGGACCAAGGGGTCCGGACTACGTGACCTCGAACGACTCGGGAAGTTATCGCGCTCCCGTTCCTTGCCTCAGTCAAAGACGTCTCTTGACAACCCGGTTGCGGGCGTCTTAGTGTCTTCCGGTCCCCCACTTCATTCTGGGGATGTTTTCCCACGTTTTTCGGGAGTTTTGTCATGTCACGCGCACGTCGTCGAGGTTTCACGCTGATTGAGTTGCTGGTGGTGATCGCGATCATCGCCGTTCTGATCGCCCTGCTGCTGCCGGCGGTGCAGCAGGCCCGCGAGGCGGCCCGCCGCACGCAATGCAAGAATCAATTGAAGCAGTGGGGGTTGGCGATGCACAACTACCACGATACCGCCAACGTCCTGCCGTTCGCCGCCACGGTGACTCCCCGTCACACATTCATCGTCAGCCTTTGGCCATACCTGGATCAGGCCCCGCTATACAACGCCTATAACTTTGGCCTCGGATTCTGGCAGTCACCCAACTGCGTTCAGAATGCGCTCACTGGCGTGATCGCCGCGAAGTTGCCGATCTACTCCTGCCCGAGCGACAAGAGCGGCTATTGGCAGGGTGACACGTACTGGCGGTCGCGGGGTTCGTATGTCGTGAGCTGGGGAAATGTCACCCGGCCCCAGATCGCGGCCCCGGTCTCCAGGGCTCCGTTTGGCTACTTCAACGACAATTCCGCAACGCCCCGTTCCAGCCGGTTCGCCGATTTCACCGACGGCACCTCCAACACGCTGCTGATGTCCGAGATCCTGATGGCCCGCAACGACGCCGCCGCCGGCCCGTGGGACATCCGGGGAGACGTCTTCAATGACGACACGAATTTCGTCTCGTTTCAATTCATGACGCTCAACACGCCGAACAGCAAGACCCCCGACATCAACAACAACTGCGGCCCCGCTGCCGCCAACACCGATCCGATGATGCCTTGCTCCGGCGGAGGGAACCAGCAGGTGATCGCCCGCAGCCGGCATATCGGCGGCGTGCATGTCCTGATGGGTGACGGGGCTGTGCGCTTCGTCAGCAACAACCTCAATCTCGCCACTTGGCAGGCATTGGGGACGATGGACGGCGGCGAAGTCCTCGGCGATTTCTGATTCTACTTCGATGGTTCCATTGATGAGGATCAGTGCAAAGTGAAAAGTGATCAGTGCAAAGTGCAAAATGAAAGGCATTCACACACAAGGGCGAGGTTGGCGCGTCGACCACCGGACATCACATCCGGGAACCGGTTCGGGATGGGAACCGTCATTGCCTCCCCACCACTTTGCACTTTGCACTGATCACTTCTCACTTTGCACTGAATCGTTCGGACCAATCCTACGTAGCAGAACTAAACCTCTCACAGGACCGTGATCCCATGTTGCGTCTTCGTCTGCCGGCCATGCTGTTCGTTGTCGCCGTGACCCTGGTCGGATGCGGACGTGCCACCGGACCGCAAACCGCCGTCGTGACCGGAAAGGTCACGCTGGACGGAACGCCTCTTTCCGAGGGCTCCATCAACTTCCTGCCGAAGGATGGCATCGGCGTTCCCGCCGGCGCGAAGATCACCAACGGAACCTACCGCGCGGACGTTCCCCTCGGAGACAAGCGGGTCGAGATCCGGGCTCCGCAAGTCGTCGGCCAAAAGGTCGCTTATGAAGGTGATCCGAACAGCCCGAAGATCGATCTCATCGAGGAACGGGTTCCGGCGCGCTACAACTCGCAGAGTGAACTCAAGGCCACAGTCGCCGCCAGCAACAAGCCGAACGACTTTGTGCTGGAGTCACCCAAGCCGTAAGTGTCGGCGCGTCTACAAATGTCGTCTTTCGCTCCGCGAAAGGACGTCCTTTCGCGGAGCGAAAGACGACAATCGCGACAGTTATTTCAGAGCCGATCCTAAGCACCGTGGCCGATTTCGCAGACGCCGCATCCGACGGCGATCCATGCCGCGATGCCTGCTCTCAACTCTCGACGGCGCATCCCTCGTTGAACAAGTTCCAGCAGCCGTCTTGGTTTCCCGGCTGTCATGGGTAAACGATCTGACGCGCACGACACAGGCGGTCCCAAGCCCCGCCGCTCGTGCCATCCGGTGCTGGTGAATTGTTGCCCGCTCACCGAAGTCGGGGGATGCTTCGCACGTGGCATGTCTCGGTGCGTTGACCACTGACCAACCGTGACGGCCCCTATCAAGGCGGTCCGCTGAAATCTTCCCACTCCGGTTGCTGCCGCTTCCATTGTGACGACAGATACTCGGTTACGTTGTCCGGCGTCAGGATCGGTTTGGCGGTCCCGGGCTCGCGGCGAAACTTGACGTGGTCGAACCTGATCTGCACCCAGTTTGGAAGTTCGTTCAAGTGGACCAGCCCGGTCGGCGTCGTGCCGCAGCTTGCGATGTGGACTTCGATCAACGAGGCACTCCGCGCGAGAGTCTTCAATCCTTCGTCCGTGAGCTGCTGCAGATCAGCCAGCGACAATTGACGCAGCGCGGAAAGACCGGCCAGCGTTTCCATGCCGGCATCGGTGACACCACCACTCGTGATTTTAATACGTTTGAGCTGCGGCAGCCCGGCAATGGCCGTCAGCGAAGCATTGTCAATGGACGTGGATCGCAGTTCCAAGGTCTTGAGTGACGAGGGGAGTTTCTGTCCCGTCGCAAACTTCAGCCGAATCCCACGTCCTTCCAATTCGAGGGTTTGCAAGCGAGGCAGATCACACAACCGACAGACCGCGTCGTCAGAAATGGAGTGTCCGGAAAGGCTAAGGTTGTTCGTGGCCGCGCACTGTGCGAATGCGAACAGATCCTGATCGCTCGCACCCAACATGATCACGTTCAGACGTTCCAGACCCGGCAGCGCCTGCAACCAAGTCCAGTCATTTTCACGCGGCTCGCGCACCCACTGACTGATTTCTACATGCTTCAACTGCGTCAACTTAGACAACCAGCGAGCATCATCTGGGCGAATGGTTGGCAGGCGGAAGCGAAACCTCTGCGCGCGGTGTTGGGTGGCTATCAATTCCAAGCTGCCTTCAGGAAGGTCGCGGTAGGGTATTGCAATAATTCCCAGTCCAGAACTGGCCTGCAGGATCTGCAGAATGGTTGAGTCCGCAATTTGTTCGCCAGAGCCTCGAATCAGCAGTTCGGTCGGCTGGCACAGCATGGCCCGCGCCGTGTCGGCACCAATCCAGCGTTCCAGCCAAACGGGACTCGTGCCTGTCATCCCCAGCGAGACATCGTTTTCAAGGGGATCGGCAATCTTGCAGAGCGTCATCAACCGCCGGTTCGACACATAGCGGCTGACGACAAACGTGGCCCCTGTCAGCAAGGCGACGCAGAACACCACCACGACTGACCGCAGCAATAATCGCGCGAGGTTTCTGGGCATGGGTCGTCCGTCTGGCATCTGCTCACCGTTGTGTAGCCACGCTCGCCAAGAGCGTGGGTTTTCCCGCGGATTGCCCCACGCTCTTGGCGAGCGTGGCTACGCAGAGATCAATGCGGTTTCACTTGGAGAACCGCCATCTTCAACACGGTTGGTGCAGATTCCGTTCATCCCAACCCGAACGCCTTCTGCATCTGCTGGCGGACGATCGTCAGACGTTCGAGGCCACCGCCGCCGACTTCGGCTGTGGTCCAGCCGGTGAAGCCGATCTCGTCGAGGCCCTTTTGGACTTCGCCCCACGGCAGGTCGTCCTCTTCCGACGTGATGTCGACGAACTTGTTCTTCGCCCGGCTGAAGCCCTTCACGTCGAGTTTCACGGCGCGGCGGCCGAACGCCTTCAGCCAGTCGCGCGGCTGGCCGTACTTCCAGTGGTTGCCGATGTCGTAGTACATCCCGACCCACGGACTGTTGAAGCTGTCGACGAACTGGATGAACCGGTCCGGCATCTGTTCCGGCGGTTTGTCGTGATCGTAGTGCATCTGGTTCCAAACGTTTTCGAACAGGATCATCTGGCCCAGCGAGGCGGCCAGCGGGATCAGCTTCTTGATCTCCTGCCGGGCCCGTTCGTCGATCTCTTCGGCCGACCCGTCGCTGCCGCGGCCGATAACGATCAGGACCGCGCTGCCTCCCGCCGCGTGCGACACCCGCAGGCAGTGCTCGATGTTCTTGCGTCCGGTGCTGCGTTCCTCTTCCTTGGGACTGGTCAGCCGCTGCCCCCAGTGGGCGTGGTTGATGGCGTTGTGGACGAACACGCCCGATTCACGCATCGCATCGCGCGCCTGCTCGGCGGTGAACGAACCGGCCTCGTCGAAATCGACGCCGTCGAATCCCGCCTGACCGGCCAGCTTCAGCCGCTCGGTCAGCGTCAGATCCTTGCCGTCGACCTTCTTGGCGATCATGCCCAGTTTGCACGACAGCAGAATCCGCTTGCCAGCCGGCGGCACGATGATCGGCACGGCCGCCGGGTCCGCGGCCAAAGCCTGATCGGACGGGGCACTGGCAATCGCGGTGACCGCGGCACCCGCGGCCAGAAACGAACGACGACTGATCTCCGAACGGGCGTCTGACATCATCTTCTCCCTCAAGAAGTCCATCGAGATTACGAACACCAAGTTCACTGGCCGCGTATTCGAACTCGACCGACGCTCGGATTCCACCGAGTCGCGGGGAATTCGCGGGATGATCGGTGAGTGAACCGTGGCTTGTCATCTTGCGGTCACAGCGGCATCCTCTGCAACCGATGGCCGTTCCTCCCGCCTTTCACGACGCACCATGCTCCCGTTCCCGATCCAAGTCCAACTCCCCTTTCCGTTCGACTCGTTCGGCTCGCTGATGTTCGTGTTGAGCATCGCGGCGACGTTCGGGCTGCGCTATGCGCGCAATCGGACGTCGACGCTGGTCATTCAGAAGTTTCACATTGCCGTCGAGCCCTTGCCGACCGCGAACCCGACGGTCGAGATCGTCGGACGGATGCAGGGCCTGCTGGCGTTTCTGTTGGGGTTGCTTGGATTCAGTCCGGTCATCCGGTTCACGATCTCCGGATCGGAGCTGCGCTGCCAGTCGACGAGCCTGTTCGGCCAGCGGTCGCAGTTCATCCCACTGCGCTGCGTGTCGACGATGGCGGCCGGGATTCACAAGCCGATCTCGGCCGTCGTGTGGGCGGGCTTCGTCGTCATGTTCGGCAGTTACACGAGCTCGACGATGGGAAGCTGGATTCCGTTCCTCGTCGCGCTGGTGGCCGCGCTGCTGCTGGTGGTCAGGTACGTCCTGTCCAAGAAGTTCTTCATTGAGGTCTACGCCCAGGGAGGCCCGCCGATCTCGCTGCTCTTCAAACCGAACGTGCTGGAGGGAGTCCCGATCGATGTCGATCAGGCGTTGGAGGTGGTCGATGTCATCCGCGACCTGATCCTGAACGACGGCTCGGCCACACCGAGGTCGCACACTCGCACTCCTCCGTCGGTCCCGGTTTATGTCGAGGCAGCGTATGAAGCCTCCGCCTGGGCGTCGCCCAACAGCGACGCGGCGGACGACGATGAGGAACAAGCCCGCAAGCTGCTGGCCCAGGCGCGGCAGTTCGTCCAAAACGGCGACAAGCCCCGCGCGGTCGCGATCCTGCAGGAGATCGTCCGGCGTTACCCGCGCACCGAGACGGCCAACCAAGCCCGTCGCAACCTGCAGAAACGCGGCAACTGACGCGGGCACCAATGCCGTAGGACGGATTTCCAATCCGTCCGTCAACGCCGTCCATCAAGGCCGTTCGTCAACGACGGACGGATTGGAAATCCGTCCTACGGGTCGATCGTTTCCTGCCGACGGCCTTACCGTAGTCCCGTCGCTCCGCCGACGGGACCGCTTGTCGGCGGAGCGACAAGCCTACAGTAGACGGACACCGCCTCAACAATCGCCCCACTCATTGTCGCGGCAGGAATTGACCTACAAGCACGACGCGCAAGCGAGTGAGTTTTCACACACACTCGCTTGCGCGTCGTGCTTGTAGGTGGGTCAACTTCCATCGGCCGCGCGGCGCATCAGCTAAAGAAGAACACCCGCTCGGCCGTCTTGCCGAGCAGCCATTCGAAGTCTTCCGCCGTGATGAAGTCGAGCGTGTCGCGGACCAGGCTGATCGACGCTTTGTAGTTGTTCACCCCCTGGATCTGGTACGGCGCGTCGCTGGCCCACATCAGACGCTGCGCGCCGAAGGCTTCATACAGCCGCTTGATCATCGGGATCAGTTCGAAGTGCGGCGGCCTCTTCTGGCCCAGCGCGTAATACGCCGAGATCTTCACGCTGGTCTGCTTGTGCCGGGCGAGGCGCGTCAGCAGCTTGATGTCATCATCGCGCATCTGGCCGTCGACACCGATCCGGGCGAAGTGGTCGATCACCACCGGCGTGTCCGGAAACCGTTCGCACATCGCGTCGATGCCGGCAAGCTGCTCGGCATTGATCAGGCAGCACATCGCCTGCTTCGTCTCCGCGCCGGTCTTCCACATTTCACCCATGCCGTCGGTCTTCAACCACAAGTCGGCGTACGCTCCTTTGCGGATGAACGGAGTGATCCGAAAACCGGTCACCCCCTGCGGCAGCAGCTTCTTCATGGCCGTGCCGGCGTCCGGTTGGTGATCGTCGACCATGCCGACGATGCGGAACAGCTTCGGATGCCGGCGCACCGCGTCGATCAGGTACGAGTTGTCAAACAGGTGGTAGCCCGAATGCTGGATCAACACGACCCGTCCCACTCCTTCGGGACGCGCGATCGCCATCAGCTCGTCATCGGTGAAGCTGGACGGATTGAGATCCTTCTTCGTCTGTCCGGCCACCAGCGGAAACTTGTCGGTTTCAGGCGGCCAGATGTGCGAATGCGCGTCGATCCACCGCCTCTCGTCCAGTGCCAGCGCTGTCGTGGGGAGTGCCACGGTGCCGATGGCGATTGTTCCCATCGTCAAGACGTCCCGTCGTGTCATGGGGCCGGACTCAAGCATGATGATTCCCTCTGAAAACAGGCCCGCTGAGAGCGTGTGAATCGTTCAAGTTCAATGGCGGACCGCCACAAGATGTCGCGTTGGCTTTAGCCGACGCGGTACGACATCTCGCGTGGGTTGAAACCCACGCCACAAAGACTCAGAAGCTCTTAGTGGCGGACGACGGTGGTCACGGTTTGGCGGGAGTCTCCGGTTTCGCGGACGGCACCGTACCGGGAGTGAGCCGGTTGAACAGTTGCACCGCTTCCGCATCGCGGCGATGGGGACTGATCACGTAATTTCCCGCGACGCCACCGCCACGCGCGTAGTGTCCGATCGCCGCGCCACCACAGGCCACGACTCCCACGGCCGCGCCACCGAAGACAAGACCGCCGAGTGTTGCGCCTCCCACCGCCAGCCCTCCCAGCGAAATGCCGCCGATCGCGATCCCACCTCCGGCAATGCCACCGATGGCAATGAACCCGGTCGCGATGTCACCGATCGCGACCAGTCCCCGCGCCCAGCCGCGGGTTTCTCCCGTCGCCGCATCCGGTCCGAACGCGATCGACACCAGCGGCCAGCGCCCGAGTTTGAACTTCGACGCGTATCGGATCGTTCGCTTCGGATGCTTCTGATGTGGAGTACGGGGCTTCATCACGATCACCGCTTTCTTTTCACGAGGTTGATGCACCAACAGCGCATCGCGCGCTCAATCGAACACAAGTTGACTCGCGGGGAAGACCGGGCCTTCGACACACACGCGGCGGTAGTCCCACGAGCCGTCTTCCTGCCGGACTTTGGTCACGCAACTGAAACACGCGCCGAAGCCGCAGGCCATCGGAGTTTCCAGCGAGAGCCAGCAGGGGATTCCCGCCGACAGCGTGATCTTGCTGACCGCGTGCATCATCGGTTCGGGACCGCAGCAATAGACCGCGGCGGGGGGCGACGGTTCGGCGATCAGCCGCGTCAGCAAGTCGGTCACGAAACCATGATGGCCCACGGACCCATCGTCGGTCGCGATCCGGACATCGATCCCCTCGTTGGCAAACTCGGCCACGCCGGCAAGGTACTCTTCGGAACGGACTCCATAACAGAGCGTGATCCGCGACGGTGTCTGGCCGAGTTCCCGCGGAGGCTGACCGTACGCGCGTCGCCGCAGTGCTTCGCGGATCACGGCGAGGAACGGTGTCTGACCAATCCCCCCGGCCACGATCACCAGATGTCCGGCGGGTGGAACCGGGAAACCGTTGCCGAGCGGTCCCCAGACTTCGACATCGTCCCCCGGCCCAAGCAATTCGAAGAGCGCGGTCATCTTTCCCACGACGACATAGCCGAAGTCGATCCCCTGCGCGTGTCCCGACGAGTCACAGTAAACGTCGTAAAGGGCAAAGGGTCGGCCGAGCAGCGGATCACTCCGCCCCGGCAGCCGCACCATGAAGAACTGACCCGGCAGAATTTGTCGGGCAATCTCGGGACAGTGCAGTCGCATCCGCCAGGTGTTGCGAGCCATCAACTCATGCTCGACCACCGTCGCACGGCATTGAACGGCATTGCGAACAAGTCCCGGCAGACAGAGATCCGGCACGGCGGCGGTCGTCATCGAGATGTCCCGTCCTCAGTTCAAAGGTCGTCGAGAAAGCCGGCCATGTCGCGGGCTGCAATCCCGGAAAACAGATCGTTTGAACCACGAAATACACGAAATACACGAAATACACGAAATACACGAAATCAAGAAGTTCTGTCGAATGCCTTCAGGAATGCCGTGGCGTTCCCGTCCACTGACTGGCATTTGACGTGATCTGTCGCACAGTATTTCTTTCGTGTATTTCGTGTATTTCGTGGTCAATCATCCGGGTCATCGTTCGCCGCGGCGCGACTTTCTGTTCGTGTTGGGACCGCTCTTCGGTCGGACGGTCTTGCGGGCGGGGCGTTTCGCGGGGCGCGTCGGGGTGCGACCGGCTGGCGTCCGCTTCGCCACGGGCCGGCGAGCCGGGTCGGTGGCGGCGAACGTTTGCAGCATCTTCAATTCGGCCGTCGTCAGCGGTCGGTAGGCACCCGTCACCAGTTCTCCCAATCGCAGCGGGCCGAACGCGACGCGCTTCAACTTCATCACCTTGTGACCGACCCTGGCGAACAGTCGCCGCACCTCGCGGTTCTGTCCTTCGGTCAGCACCAGTTCCAGGATCGTGGACTTCAGGCTGCTCTTGATCCGCCGCACTTCGCGGACGCGAAACTTTCCTTCGGTGAAGTACATCCCCTGTTGGAGTTGACGCAGGATGTCGTCGGACGGAATCCCGGCCACGAGTGCCCGGTAGACCCGTTCGACTTGGAATTTCGGATGAGCCAGCCGATGCGCCAGGTCGCCGTCGTTGGTCACCAGCACCAGACCTTCCGAGCCTTCATCCAAACGCCCGACTGTGAACAAACGCCCCTTCCAAGGCGGGAGCAGGTCGATGACGCGGGGTCGGCCGTTGGGATCGGCGTTCGTGCTGATCACACCCGACGGCTTGTTCACCAGGAAGTATTGGCGCCGCTCGATCTTGATCCGCTCGCCATCGACGCAGACCTTCTGGGTCTCGGGATCGACCTTGATCCCCAGCGTGGTGACCACCTTGCCGTCGATCGTCACGCGACCGTCGACAATGTACTCCTCACAATGCCGCCGCGAAGCCAGCCCGGCCGAAGCCAGCACCTTCTGCAACCGCTCGCGCGAGACGTCGACTTCGTCCAAGTCCTCGGACGGAAGCGCGGGCGGCTTGCGCCGGCGCGGCGATCGCGCATTCTTCGCCACCGCGCGATCGCGGGGCTTGGCGGGGACGGGCGCGTCCAGATCGGCGTCATCCAATTCGTCGGCATCATCCATCGGCAATTCAGCGGTCATGAGTCGTCACACAATCCCAGCGAAGGTTTTCGAAACGGGGCACAGTGTACCGCGGCAGAATCCCCGGAGATAGGACGCCGCCGAATGGGACGCGGCACACGGCTGATGCCTGTTTGCAACGTGGCGAACTTTCGGCATCGGGCCTGCGGTGACTTGCCGCGGCAACCCACCAGCCTTGCCAGCGAAGTGATGATGTTGGGCCGGTGCCCGAAGCGGGCTCGTCCCATCCTGCCATGAACACTGCGATGGCCAAGCACGCGTCCCTTCCTACTCGCCACGATGGCTCACGGCTACAATCCCGCTCCACCCACGGAGCCCCCATGCTGACACCCGCCCTGCACGATTGCCGGCTGCTCAAAGCCGCCCGATGCGAACCGACCGACACCACGCCCGTCTGGATCATGCGCCAGGCGGGACGCTATCTGCCCGAGTACATGGCGGTCCGCAGCAAGGTGACGTTCATCGAGCTTTGCAAGCGTCCGGAACTGGCCGCCGAAGTCACGCTCACCGCGCAACGAGTGCTCGGCGTCGACGCGGCGATCCTGTTTGCCGACCTGCTCCCGATGCTCGAACCGATGGGGATCAATCTCGAATACGCCAAGGGGGAGGGGCCGGTCATTCACAATCCGATCCGCACCGCGGCGGACGTCGACCGGTTTCATGAGTTGGAAACGGTCGACGCGTTGCTGTTCGTGTTCGACGCGGTGAAGCTGATCCGCCGCGACCTCCCCGCCGACATCCCGCTGCTCGGCTTTGCCGGTGCGCCGTTCACGCTCGCCTCGTATGTCATCGAAGGGGGTGGCTCGAAGAACTATCTCGACACCAAACGCATGATGTATTGCGACGAAGGGGCGTGGCGAACGCTGATGGAGCGGCTGTCGCGCAGCCTGATCCGCTACATCAACGCCCAGATCGACGCGGGTTGTCAGGCGATCCAGCTCTTCGACAGTTGGGCCGGGTGCCTGTCGCCGTCGGACTACCGGCGCTATGCCCTGCCGTACACGAAACAGGTCATCCAGGGGATTCGTCCCGACGCCCCCGTCATCAACTTCCTGACCGGGAATCCCGCGCTGCTGCCGCTGCTGCGCGAGACGGGCGGGAACGTGATCGGTCTCGACTGGCGCGTGGATCTGGCCGACGGCTGGCGGACCGTGGGCTACGATGTCGGCGTGCAGGGGAATCTCGACCCGGTCTCATTGATGGCCGATCTGCCGACGCTGCGTTCGCGGGCCAAAGCCGTGCTGGATGCCGCCGCGGGACGACCGGGCCACATCTTCAATCTCGGCCACGGAGTCTTCCCCGAAGTCCCTCCTGACAGCGTCAAGGCCCTGGTCGAGATGGTTCACGAGATGGGGCGAAGGTAAGACGGCCACTCTTGGCCGTCTCGACAAAAGTTACTGTAGTCCCGTCGCTCCGCCGACGGGACCGTTGCGGAGTTGGCAAGCACACATGCGGGGCGA
Organism: Schlesneria sp.; assembly: GCA_043732205.1. Lineage (GTDB taxonomy): Bacteria > Planctomycetota > Planctomycetia > Planctomycetales > Planctomycetaceae > Schlesneria. The sequence continues at coordinate 15,298 of JAYTIB010000973.1, forward strand.
TTGCAGCACGTCCCGCCGACGGAGCGGCGGGACTACAGTAGACCTGTCAGGCGCATCACTCATGGCAGATTCGACGGTGCGGGGGATGTTGATGGAATGCCAAGAGTCGACGGGCAAGAGTGCCCATCCTCCGACAGAATCACGGCGTCGTTGGAACACGAGTATCAAGCGATGACAACAGCGGCGCGGCGAATTGCCATCGTGGGTGGCGGCCTGTCGGGATTGGCGGCGGCGCATCGGCTGATTGAACTGTCACGAACGGGTCAGTCGCCGATCGATGTCACGCTGTTCGAAGCCGGCCCGCGTTTGGGCGGGATCATCGGGACCACGCGGATCGGCGAGTACCTGATCGACACGGGCGCGGACAGCTTCCTGACCAACAAGCCGGGTGCCGTCAGCCTCTGCCAGCGGCTGGGTTTGGAACAGCGACTGGTCGCCACCGATCCCCACTATCGCGGTGCGCATGTGCTGTTCGATGGCCGGCCGGTTCGCGTCCCCGAGGGCTTTCAATTGATGAGTCCCTCAGCCTTCTGGCCGATGTTGACCACGCCGCTCCTCTCCCCCTGGGGCAAGCTGCGGATGCTGATGGAGTACTTCGTTCCGCCGGGACATTTGGCCGATGAAAGTCTGGCCGACTTCGTGCGACGCCGCTTCGGCCGCGAAACACTCGAACGACTGGTGCAACCACTCGTCGGCGGCATCTACACGTCCGACCCGGAAAGGCTGAGCCTCGCGGCCACGCTGCCGCGGTTTCTCGACATGGAACGTGAGCACGGCAGCCTGATTCGCGCCGCGCTGAATCAGCGACGAAAGCCTGCGAACAACAGAACTGAACCGGCGTCGAACTCGACTTCCGGCGGTGCGCGCTTTGGTCTCTTCGCTGGCTTGAAGGGGGGAATGGAAGAGTTGCTCGCGGCCCTGCGCACGGTGGTCGAAGAGGGCTGCCGAGTCCGGACGTGTACGAAGATCCGATCACTTCGCAAGGCCGAAGGGGACCACTCTGACGGGTACCAGTCGGGATACCGGATCGTGCTGCCAGATGGGACCGAGGAACAATTCGAGGCGGTGATCGTCGCCACGGCGGCGCATCAAGCGTCGGTGTTGTTGGACGACGTCGATTCGTCATTGGCGACGCAATTAAACGGCATCGATTACGCATCGAGCGTCGTCGTCATCACCGCCCACAAGCTGGCGGACGTGCGTCATCCACTCGATTCATTCGGCCTTGTCGTACCGCATCGTGAGCGGCGGCGGATTCTGGCCACGTCGTTCTCCAGCCGCAAATTCCCCGACCGGGCTCCGGCCGACTCCGTACTGATGCGGACGTTTGTCGGCGGCGCGATGCAGCCGGAACTGTTCGACTTGGACGACGACCAACTGCAGCAGATCGTCGTGGAGGAATTGTCCGACATCTTCGGCGTGCAGGGTGATCCCGAGATCTCACTGGTCGTCCGCTACCCGCGCGCGATGCCGCAGTACCACGTCGGGCACCTCGATCGCGCGGCCGGCATCGAATCACGCACCGCGAGCCATCCGGGTCTGGCATTGGCGGGCAACGCGCTGCGCGGCGTTGGCATTCCGGACGCGATCACCAGCGGTGAGGCGGCGGCCAATGTCGTGCTGGAGACACATGCTGGTGGTCGCCCCACTTTCATTTGACAGGTAGCATGGATGAGCTTCAGAACGGCCAACTAGGATTTTTCGGTGGAGGGACTGTAGTCCGGCCGCCATCCCATGCGCCCCCTGTTGCTCCTTGCCACGACTGGTGCCTCGACTGGTTGTCTTGCTCCCAATCTCGATGGTCGCGCCTATATTGTTCAACCTGCTGTTCGGTAGCGCAGCCCGCAAGACAGAGCAAGACGGCGATTGTGAACTTCCGCATGGTCTAATATCCGGAGGGTTTTCATGGTCGATCTTGGCGGCATTCCATATCGACATTGGCTCAGTAGGTCAATTCGACTTGCTTTGGCACAGAGATTCATGCAACCAGCGCCGCAACCAATCCCCGCCATTGCCCACCGCTACAAATCGCGACCGGTAGACGGCTACAAAGTTTGTGGCAGGAGAGTGTTTTTTCGGCGGGTGCCAATCAACCACGAACTAGATGACTTTCCCTTTCCGCATTCGTGATTCGCCGCTACGTATTCGCCGTTCATTCTGCCGTCCGGTGAACGCTTTGGGTTGCGGCGAACCGCTGCGCTGTGTTCTACCGGACCAAAAAAACAGCGGCCTGGAATCTCTTCCAAGCCGCTGACGTTTTTACTTCAGAGACCACCACCGCGGGTCTACTTGATGAACAGCATTTCCTGGTAGGTCGGCAGCGGCCAGTGATCGTCGGCGACGATCCCTTCCAGTTCGTCGACGACCGTTCGCACGGCTTCCATCGCCGGCTTGAGCTGCTTCGCGCACCGTTCGGCCGCCTGCTGTGGGTTCGACACGCCGTGGCCGCCGTGGCCACCTTCGTGGATCAGGTGTTCCAGCTTGGCGATCGCCCCGTTCAGCGACTTGATCAGGCCGGTAAGAGTGTTCAGCAGCGAGGCGTCGAATTCGACTCCGGCCGCCTTGCAGTTGGCCGCTGTCGCCGCCAACTCGCTCTGGTAGCGTGTGGCCGCCGGATAGATCACCGTCTTGGCGATCTCGTGCGTCAGCTTCGACTCGACGTTCAGGGTTAGCACGTACTGTTCGAAGTAGATTTCGCGACGGCTCTCGACTTCGCGCGGGCTGAGAACCTTGTACTTGTCAAACATCGCCACGACGGCCGGGTCGGTGATGGCCGGCAGAGCGTCGATCGTTTGCTTGTTGTTCGGCAGCCCTCGTCTGGCGGCTTCCTGGTGCCATTCTTCGGAGTAGCCGTCGCCGTTGAAGATCACCGCGCCGTGCTCGTTGATGATCGACTTCAGCAGCACCTGAACGGCACCGCTCAACTTGGAGGAATCGCCGCCGGTGGCCTTTTCCAAGTCGGTGGCGATGTAATCCAACGACTCGGTCATGATCGTGTTCAGCGCGACCAGCGGCCCCGAGAGTGACTGGCCGGAACCGACCGCCCGGAATTCAAACTTGTTGCCGGTGAAGGCGAACGGGCTGGTCCGGTTGCGGTCGCCCGCGTC
>JAYTIB010000974.1:0-2667 GCA_043732205.1 Schlesneria sp.
TGCGGCAGCGCCGACGCGTGTGGTTCGACATGGGGCTTGCCGACATTCGCACCCACTTCCAACGGCGCGCGGGAGATGTCTTCGCCGATCGAACGAATCACGAAGAACAACCCGACGGCCGCGGCCAGCAGCAGGAGATAGACGATCGTCACCACCCGGGGCTGAGGAACCTTCGAATTGCCGGAGACTGAGGAATCGTCGTTCACTGTTGATCCTTCAGCATCGCGCTGGCACCAGATGAGATATAGCGAGCGGCACGAATAGGCATACAAGCACGCAGCGCAAGCAAGTGAGCGAGTGAGTGAGCGAGTGAGTTTTCAGACACACTCGCTTGCGCATCGTGCTTGTATCACTCGCTTGCGCATCGTGCTTGGATGTGGGTGAACTTTCATCTGCCGTTCGCCTCTACCGCTCACGGGCATGAAGGAGATGTTTTCGTTTAACCGCGTGGGCATCGCCCCGCGTGTGATGAGCGTAAATCACCGCTCACGCGCGGGGCGATGCCCACGCGGTTAAACGACTCACCTTCGGCCGCGTGAGGTATAAGCAACTCGGGTCGCGGTTCTTCCCGGTTCCGCACGGCCTCCAATGCCCGGCGGATGATAGACGTTTCGCTGTGTGATGTCCCTTCACCGCCGCGTGAAAACTCGTCCGTGGCAGGGGAACCGCAAATCTTGCGTGGTTCGAGTCACGCGGCAGAACCGTCAAAGTTCGACGAGCTGAAAGACGTGGTAACGCCAGGCGGGCAGGTCCAAGAACAACCCGCGCGCCATCAAGTCTGTTCCCTCCCGGTCATAAGCCGCATCGCCCATGCGGTCGTTGAACCGCCACGTTCCTTGCCTCAGGTCATCGTGTGGCAGGCGGACGTAACACTGGCTTTGGTTCGGAGAGTAGTTGACGGTGACAAGCATTCGTTGGCCGTCGGCTCCCCGCCACTCGCAGGCGATGAAGTTGTCGCACGAACCGTTGCCGTCCCATGCCGCGGCACATTCGAGCTGTCGCCACGTTCCATTGCGAACGGCGTCGACACGCAGCACGGCCAGCAGTTGCCCGTAGAACTGTTTCAAGTTCTCATCCACGGCCTCGGCCGGGGCGCGGACGAGATGCGGTGAGATCCGTCTCAGGCGGCCCTCGAACTGGCCTTGATGGAAGAATCGCAATCCGGGTGACAGGAACGTGATGACCGCGGCCGCTTCGTGGACGTTCCGCGAAAACGTCGCCGCCGCGCGCGGCTCGTCGTGGTTCTCCAGGAATCGAGCCAGTTTGTCCTGGTAATCGAGCCCAGCCCAGAAGTGTTCACTCACTGGGCGAGCGTGGTGCTCACGCAGCCGGTCGTACAGCCGCTTGTCGTAGGCGTAATCAAAGCCCTGATGCTGCATCGTCCATTCGAGATCCCAATAGACCTCGGCCAGGAACAGGAAATTCGGATGCGCGCGTCGGATGGACTCGGTCGCCTTCGGCCAGAAGAGCTCCGCCCGGATGCCCCAAGTCCGCTCGAACACATCGGGCAGGACGAGCATCGCCATGTCGCAACGCACGCCGTCGCATTGACCGGCGATGCGCGTCAGTTCGCCGATCATCGCCTGCTGCAAGGCCGGGTTGCCGTAGTTGAGTTGGATCGTGTCGGGCCAGCCGTCCAAGTACGGGTCGCGGCCGTAAGCGAGCAGCAGCGACCCGCGTTTCGTTTTCACGCGGCAGTAGTTCCGGGGCGAGCGGGCCAAATCAATCTCGCTGCCGTGGACGAAGTAGTCCGGATGCCCGTCAATCCACGGATGATCGGGAGCCATGTGGTTCGGGACGAAGTCGAGCATCAGCTTCAGTCCGCGTTTTTTCATCCGTTTTCGCAACCGCGCCAGCGCCGCATCGCCACCGAGATTGCGATGGGCGATGTACTTTTGGATGGCGAACCCCGAGCCGGCGATGTCTTCGTCCTTGAGGTCTGGCAGCGTCTCCTCGAACTCGCGCCGCCATCCGGGATTCGCCCGCGAGACCGCCTGCGCGGCCGGACCGGTCTGCCAGACACTCAGCAACCAAATCCAATCGAAGCCCATTGCGGCGAAGCGGTCGAGATCGCCGTCGGGGATATCGTCCAGCGTCGCGCGGCGGCCGAGCGTGCGCGACAACTCCGTCAGCCAAAGACGGGTGTTGATCTGATAAAGTGTGGGGTAGCGAGGCGAGGTCATGAGGACTCATTCCGGCTGAGGACACGCCGGTTTGGCATGCCATGATTACAGAAATGAACTCCACACAACTATAGTGAGTCGCCAGGAATTCGCTGCCTCTGACCAGACTGAATCTTCCACATGACGCATCATCCCGTTGCTGCTTATCTGGCCGACTGCCGCGCTCGCCACAAGACCGGGGCCGTCACGCCCGAGACGAGCTACTACGGGCCGTTGGAAACGCTGCTCAATGCTGTCGGGCAGAAGCTGAAGAAGCCGCGCGTGCGGTGCTTCATGAGCTTGGGGAACCGGGACGGCAACATGCCCGACGGTGGTCTCTTCACGCAGGATCAGATTTCCAAGGGCGAAGACGATCCGTTGCCCGGACAGAAACCGGCGCGTGGCGTGATCGAAGCGAAACCCTTCGCAAACGATCTGGCGAAGCTCGCCGCCGGAACTCAAGTTAGCCGGTATTGGGAGCAGCACCATCAGGTCTTGGTCACCA
>JAYTIB010000975.1:0-7065 GCA_043732205.1 Schlesneria sp.
GAGGCGGTGGGTCGGGAATTGATCGCCGAATTGCGCTGGCGACTGCCCGGATATGCCGTGCCTCGTTTCGTGCGCGAAGAGGCCGGCTGGCCACACAAGCGACCATTGGTATAAAGTCATAGGCGGTCCGCAGGAAACCAACTACTAATAACGTAGGACGGATTTCCAATCCGTCCCGCGTTGACGGACGGATTGGAAATCCATCCTACGGGTAGATCATTTTCTGCCGACTGCCTTACCGCCCCGGCACCAGTTCGATCTCGAACACCTTGGGCCAGTTCTTGCCGGTGACGAACAGCCGGTCGCCAGCTTCATCGTAGGCGATGCCGTTGAGGACATCCTCCTTGCTGGTCCGCTGCTTTTCGGGATAGAGCCCGGAGAGATCGATCCAGCCGGTGACTTCGCCGGTTTCGGGCGAGATCCGGGCGATGCGGTCGGCATACCAGATGTTGGCGAGGATTTCGCCCTTCACGTATTCCAGTTCGTTGAGTTTGTCGACCTGTCCATTGGGCCCGCGGACCCGCAACCGTTTGACGACATCGAATGTCTTCGGGTCGAGGAATCTGAGCAGTGACGTGCCGTCACTCATGATCAGCCGTTTTCCATCGTGGGTCAGTCCCCAACCTTCGCCGGAATAGCGATTCGTGGTGACCTGTTGCATGGTCTTCAGGTCGTAGACGAGCGCGATTCGATTCTGCCACGTCAGTTGGTAAATGCGGTCGTTCAGAACCGTGACCCCTTCCCCAAAGTAACCGGGATCTAATGGGACGATCGACTCGACCCGGCCGGTCTTCAGGTCCACCTTGCGGAGTGTCGATTCACCTTTCTTACCCGTGCCTTCGTACAGGTGACCGTTGACGACCACCAGCCCCTGCGTAAAGGCACCGGCATCGTGCGGGAATTCGGCGACGACGCGGTATCCGGTGATCCCCTGTTGGCCGCGCTTGAGTTGGGCGGCGATGGCGAAACCCATCACACTGACGGCAATGACTGCCAACACGGGGATCCACCAGGCTCGAAGTCTGAGCCACCGACCCAATCCCGATTGTGCGGGCCGATCATCCATGACGTCACTCGTTCTCAAAAAGCCACTTCAGAATTTCCGCCTCAGAAACGACAACAATTGTGGGGATACTTTGACGCGATGCCGATCGCAAGTCCAGACGAAGCGGCTGGTTTCGACCTGCGGGCTGGTCGTCGGTCGGGCATACATCCGGTCGGATGGGGCCGGACGCATCCATCGGGATCAGCCCGTCCGAATTGACACTTTTCGCCCTATCCCTATAATCCGCTTCACTATTTGAACCCCGCCTTCGGGTGCCGAACGCGGCGCAGCGGGATCGGGGATTCGCGGTTTGACTGCAAAGGGACACGACATGGCCGGGAAGGTTTTGGAATTCACGGACGCCAATTTTCCGACGGAAGTACTGACCTGCCAAGACCCTGTATTGGTGGACTTCTGGGCTCCGTGGTGCGGGCCGTGCAAGGCGCTCGCCCCGGCGATTGAAGCGTTGGCGAACGACTTTTCCGGTCGCGTCCGCATCGGAAAGATGAACACCGACAACAATCAGGCGACTCCAAGCGAGTACCGGATCAGCGGAATTCCCACCGTGATCCTGTTCAAAGGGGGACGCGAAGTTCAACGCTTCGTTGGAATGACACAGAAGGTGGCGCTGTCGAAAGCGCTTGAGGGTCTGCTGTAAGACGGCGTTGGAATTCGGCTCGGTGGGTTTCGCCGAGCCGTCGATGTTCGGGACAAGTCGACTAGGCACGCAGGGATTCGCGTGTCGAATTGGGAAGGATCCCTCTCATGGACGAGCGGAAGATCGAGGCCCCGCCGCCGCAGCAGCGACCGACCGCTCCTGTTGAGCACCCGCACCCGGATTCACGCACCCTGTCTCTGCATGGCAGCGAGTTGCGGATCGATTCATCCCATGTTCCCGCCAACATCGGTGAATCTGCTGTCGCCACATCGACGCCACCGATTTCAACGCCCGCGTCAATGGTGTCTGCGCCCGCGACGTCCGCACCGGTGATCGCTCGCGCCAATTCGCAACTGCTTCTCGAAGCGGGCCGAATCTTGGAGCAGCTTCAAGTTCAGGATGCCGATCTCGCCCAGCGTCAATCGTTGTTGGAAGAGCGTCAGGCGGCGTTCGAAGCCGAAAAACGGCTGTTCCACAGCCGGTGGGCAACGGATGATGCCATCCTCGAAGAGCGGCGTCTGAAGTTGAAGTCCGGTGAGGCGGAACTCGCGCAGCGCCTGGGTGACGCACAGACGATTCTCGCCAAGATTGATGCGGCACGATTGGCCGTCGAACAAGAACGGGCCGACATCGAGCGCCGCCGCGAGGCACTGCGCGACGAACTGTTGACCGAGCTGCAACAGGACCGGCAGGCCATCGACGCGGATCGGCGTGAGTTGGCTCAGGAATTCGAGCGGGCTCGCTCTCTGACCGCGTCGCTGGACGAACGGCTGCGCGAAACGACCGCCGAAGCCGAACGACTGATCCAAGGCGAACGGGAACGGCTGTGGCAGACGTTGATCACCGAGTGGGAAGAGCGTCGGTCCCAGTTCCAAACCGACTACGATGCCTGGTTGGCCGCGGTGCAGGCCGAAAAGATCGAGATTGAGCGGGAAAAGGCGTTCTACGAAGCCGCCGTTCGCAACGCCGAATCAGATTTCGCCGCGGCACGTTTGGAACAGGAAGCCGAACTGCAGGCGCTGCGTCAGGCGGAAATCGCTGCGATACAGGCCGAGCGGGCGAACTTGTTCGACAAGATCCAGGCCGAGCGCGAGGATTGGGAAGACGCGTTGTCCGAACAGGACGCCCAATTGCAGACCGCTGGCGAACAGCAAGCGACCGCTTTGCAGGCTGAACGACAACGACAGGCGGAATCGCTGTTGGCGGCGCGAAACGAACTGCAGATCGAACAAAACGAGTTGCAGGCGAAACGGGACGAATGGAGCAAGACCAGGTCAACGCAACTGGCCGAACTGCAGGGCGAGCGCGCCGTGTTGGAGAACCGGATCCGGTTTCAGCAGGAGCATCTCGAAAAACTGCGGGCGGACTTGGACCGCGCTCAAAACGAACATCGGCGTGATCGTCAGGTCGAACGGCAGCGACTGGAAGATGACAGCCGCCAGATCGTCCGCCGCATGCGCCAGATCGACCTGTACCGGGCCTCGATCGACGAACGCGAAAAGTCACTGGAGCGCGAGCGGGACGTCCTGGAGAAATCCCGGCGAGCCTTCTCCAGCAGCGTCGACGTGGACCGTCTGAGCCTGCAGCGCGAACAAAGCGCCTGGCAGGCCGAGCATCAGATTCAACAATCGGAATTGCTCCGCCAGCAGGAACTGTACAGCTCGCACGCGGATGGATTGGAAAGCCGCCGCATCCGGCTGGAAAAACTGAGGACGGAGCTCGAGGACACTCACCGTTCGACGCTTGAAATGCGTCTGGCCGTCGAAGAGGCGTGGGTCGAATTGACCCAGGCCGCCGGCCAGGAGGCGGCACGTCAGCGCGTCGAACAGGTGCGCAACACTCTCGTGGGATACTATCGCCAACTGCACGAGGGAATCGTCGAACAACGCCGCGAACATCTGGAGTCGCAAACCAAGTTCGAACGGTTGCGCGCCGAATTCCACGACGAACGCCAGAAGCTGATGGAATGGATCTCCACCCGCGATCAGGAACTGCGGGTCGGCGAGGAACGGCTGCGGCTGAGTGCTGCCGATGCGGCCACGCGCGATGCCGCATGGCAGGCGGCCAGAGATCGATGGATGCGGGAAAAGGCCGAGGCCGAACAGGTGATTCGCAAGCTGCTGGCCGAACTGGGCAATCAGCACCGGGATCCGCTGATGGCACTGCCGACCGGTCCGATCACAGCACCGATGTCCGGCCTGATCGATGTGAAGGTGATCAACGTGCCATCGTTCGATCAGATGGATTGATCGGCCGTATCGAGGACACCGACGCGGCCGACGATTGGATCAATCAACAGTCGACGCAATAGTCCACCGCAGTCCACCGTCCGACTACGCCCGGTCAAACGGAAATGCGATGACATCGGCCAGGCTGGTCGCCCCCAGTGCGAGCATGACCAGTCGATCCACTCCCAAAGCATTGCCGGACGACGCTGGCAAGCCCGCGTCCATCGCGGCCAGCAATCGACTTTCGGTGGGCAACGGGCGAAGTCCGGCGGCCGATCGCAATGCCGACTGTTCGTGAATTCGTTCTCGCAGCACGGCCGGGTCTGTCAGTTCGTGATAGCCGTTACACAGTTCGACTCCGTCGATGTACAACTCGAATCGTTCGGCCACAGCGGGGATGCCGGGAGCGGCAACAAATGTCCGGGCGAGTGCGGCCTGGCTGGCGGGATAGTCGCACAGAAATGTCGGCCGGTCCCGGCCCAGGTGGGGTTCAACGAGTTCCGCGAGCAACCAATTCAGCCAGCCGTCGCGGTCGCCTCGATCAAGTCCGGGCGGAGGAACCAATCCATGCCCGGCCGCCAGTTCCACCAGCGATTCGATGCCGGCATCCAGAACACGCCGGCCCGTGTGGCGTTCGAAGGCCGCGTCGTACGTCACGCGTTCAAATCCACGGGGATCGGCGACTCGCTTGGCCAACTCATTTGGGTGTCGGACGCAGACTTCATTGCACAATTCAACCGCGGTCAGTTCACCGGCCTTCGCGAAGACGCATTGAACCAATGCTTCCGTGTACCGCATCTGGGCATGGTGGTCGTCACCCACTCGATACCACTCAAGCATTGTGAATTCGGGATTGTGGCGCTGCCCGACCTCACCGTTGCGAAAGACCTTGCCGAGCTGATAGATCGCGGTCGCGCCGGCCACCAGCAGCCGCTTCATCGCGAACTCGGGGGACGTTTGCAGGTAGCGAGGTGGTCCGCCCCGAGCCCATTCGTGCGGCAACGGCAGGAACTCGGTGACGAACGGTTCCAGCCACGCATCGACCACGATGTCCGCCGACAGCAGCGGCGTTTCCACTTCGAAATAGCCGGCTTCGTCGAAGAATCGGCGGATCGTGGAGAACAGCGCCGCTCGATCGCGCAGTGACTGCAAACTGGCCGTCGGAAGATAATCCGTCATGTGTCCCGAACCATGCAAATCGACTTGGCCATTTTCGTTTAACCCTGAGCCCACGGCGAAGGTTGCGGTTGCCAGCGCCCCACTTCCGCTGATCGATTCTGAGTCTGACGTGCGCGTCCGGGACAGAACAGCGAACCAGCGGAATGTCGCTGACGTGAACCGCTGTGATGGATCAAGGCCGCTGAAAATACTACCCGAGGGAAGCAGCGTCTGCCCGACGGTGCGTTCTCCCGGCGATTCTCAACTTTCTGTTGCAGAAAGACTTTGCAGACGCCATAGTCTCCGCTCGTCGTGGCGTTGGGACGAGTCCGTTTGGATGTCCCGACAATGCCCGTTTCGCCCGTGTTCTCGCTGATTACTGAGTGTCCATGGCCAATCAACCTCCGCGTTCGGGTGGATCAAAAGATAAGACTGACGATTCCTGGGGCAAACTCGCCGAGGATCTGTTGGGAATCCAGCTTGGTGGCGTGTCGGACGACGATGACTTCGACCTGACCGACGACGAACCTGTTCCCGCCGCGCCGGTTGTCACGGCACCCACGGCACCCTCGGGACTTGCGGCCGTCGAACCTGCTGCTGCTGTCACCGCGACCGCCGAAGAGCCCGACCTGTCGTTCCCCGAGGACGATGACGTCGTTGTCGCCCCGGTTCGGAGAGCTCCAGCTCCGGCAGCGAAACCAGCGAGACCGGAGCCCGTCAAAGTCACGGCGCAGGCCGACAAGGCTGACGAGGATCACGGCAAGCTCGACGACAAGGACGAGGGCAACGAGGAAGAAGCAGCGGCCCGCGGCGACAAGCGTGACGACTCCGAGAAGGACATCTGGGACTTGCTGGAAAGCTGGAATTGGGACGAGCCCAATCGAGAATCCTCGCGTGCCCGATCGGCCGACGAATCGAAGTCATCGGGCTTTCGATCCGGTGGCGGCCGGTCCTCGGGTGGTGATCGACGTGATGACCGTGGACCAAGACGCGACCGTACACCCGACCGCAGTACCGAACGCCCTGCTGCGGAACGTCCGGCCATTGCTCGTAGTCCCGAACCTGCGCCTTCACCGGAACCCGATCAACGCGAGAGTCGGCCACCCCGCCGCGAAGAACGGCCGCGGCGCACGGAATCATCCGACCGGGACCAGCAGCGATCCGAACGACCGGCTGCGGAACCGCGTCCCGCCCGGCCATCGGACCAAGGCGAGCGACGTCCCCCGCGATCGTCCGAGCGACCCGCATCCGCACGATCCGATGACGACTTCGCTTCGGGACTGGATGAAGCCGCCGCTTGCCCAAAGCCGCCGGCCGAGAGACCGCGTCCTGCATCACCATCAGCATCACCGCGACGCCAGCCAACACCTCCGCCTCGCGAAACGAAGGAAGCGCCCGACGAATTTTCTGGTGCCCTGTTCGTGGAAGCGGACAACGACGATGCCCCGGTCGGAGCGGATAAGAGTGGCGAAGAATCAGATACGGAAGCGCAGCCCGGCGGAGAAGACCGACGTCCGCGACGGCGTCGACGGCGACGCGGCGGTCGATCACGCCGCGAAGACGCGGCTCCCGGTTCAGCCGAGCTGGACGAATCCACTGAGGCTGCTGAAACCAGCGAACCGGCGGACGACGAATTTGAATCTGGTTCCGCCGCGGAACCCGCCGACAAGGCGGGTGACGACGAGACAGAGGGCGAACGCGAAGCCCGGCGTCCACGGCGACGGCGACGACGTGTTCGGCGACGCCCCGGAGAACCCGTGCCTCTTGCCGAGGTCGAACCCGAAGGCGCCGACGATGGTGAAATCGAATCCGAGGACGATTCCGACGAGATGACTGTCACCGAAAGTGAACCCTCGGGCGTCGACAGTTTCGCCGACGAGGAAGAGGTTCCCGCGCCGATCAGCTACGAGGGAATTCCGTCGTGGGAAGAGGCGATCTCGCACCTGCAGCGACGACCGCGTGAGTCGCGCCCGCGT
>JAYTIB010000976.1:0-7055 GCA_043732205.1 Schlesneria sp.
CCGTTGGCGAAGCGGGCCGTGCCGCCGGTCGGTAGGACGTGCGACGGGCCGGCAAAGTAATCGCCGACAGCGACGGGCGTGAAATGACCGAGAAAGATCGCGCCGGCATTTTGGATTCGTTCCAGCATCTGTTCGGGGTCGCGGGTCGAAATGTGCAGGTGTTCGGGAGCGAGCAGGTCGGTCAGTTCGGCGGCCTGCGCGGCATCGCGGGCGAGAATCAACGCGCCGTATTCGTTCAGGCTGGTCAGGGCCAGGTCACCGCGCGGAAGCTTGGACAGTTGCGACGCCAACTCGCTGCGCACCGCTGCGATCAACGGAGCATGCCAGGTGATCAGGACTCCCGAACCGGGGCTGTGCTCGGCCTGCGAGATCAAATCGGCCGCGACGAACCGGGCGTCGGCCGAGTCGTCCGCCAGCAACACCACTTCACTGGGACCGGCGATGCTGTCGATGTCGACTTCGCCAAACACGTGCTGCTTGGCGAGCGCGACAAACAGATTGCCGGGGCCAACGATCTTGTCGACACGCGGCAGTCCCTCGACGCCGTACGCCATTGCTGCCACCGCCTGCGCTCCGCCGATCCGGTAGACCTCGGTGATCCCGACCTCGGCGCACGTCGCCAGCAACGATGCGTTGTATCCGCCGAAGTCTGTGGGAGGCACCACGACGGCGATCTCCTTCACACCCGCGGTCTTCGCGGGGACGGCGGTCATCAGCACGGTCGACGGATACGCCGCCGCACCGCCGGGGACGCAGATGCCGACTCGCTTGAGTGGCAGATATCGCTGCCGCAGTTCGACACGACTGGTTCCATCCTGCCGGATCAGTCGCACGTCTTCGTGCAGGATGCGGCTTTGAAATTCAGAGATATTGCCGATGATCGTCCGCAGCGTCCGCAGAAACTTCGGATCGGCGGCGGCATGCGCCGCGGCCAGCTCATCGGCCGAGACGCGCATCGATTCGCGCGTCAGTTGTTTCTGGTCGAGCTTCGCGGTGTAGTCGAGCACCGCGTCCAACCCGCGCTCGCGCACATCGGCACAGATGCGCTCGACAACCTGCCGCGGAGCCAGCGGCGCGCCAAACAGCGCGATCGTCCGCTGCCTGCCCGCCTCGGAAACGATGTCCCCCTGCGGACTCAGCTTACGCCGCAGTTCAGCCAACGCGGCCAGAGGGTCTTGAACGGAACAATCGATGGTCGGAATAGTCAGCGTCACGGTGGATTCATTCTTGTCCCCTCGCCCCCGTCTTCGGGGGAGAGGGTTAGGGTGAGGGGGAATTCGGGGTTCGGCGGCAATCTCGCCAGCGACGGATCGCGCCGCTAGAGTGTATCGTCGAACGACGACATTCCCAGCGACGAACGACACTCAACAAATCGCCCCCCTCACCCTAACAGCCTGTTGAAAAACGTGGAGTAGGCGGCTCGCCTGCTCGTATTTCCCGGCGAAATCACAGGCGAGCCGCCTGTGCTACGACTTTTTCAACAGGCTGCTAACCCGGATTATTCATGAGGAACCACGAAATACGCGAAAGACACGAAAGTGAAGAGAGTTGCGGGAGTGCATCTCAAGACATCGCTCGTTGTGCCATGGCGGTCACTTGGGATCAGAACTCCCGACTGTTCATCCCTTTCGTGTCTTTCGTGTTTTTCGTGGTGAATAATCCTGGTTAACCCTTTCCCCTGCAGACGGGGCGAGGGGACATTGCAAGACACTTTCAACGCGACAATCGGAGCAATGCAACATGCCTGCTGACATCATTGACCTGCGCAGCGATACCGTCACCAAGCCGACCGCCGCGATGCGGCAGGCGATTTTTGAGGCGGAAGTGGGCGACGACATGTCCGGTGAGGATCCGACCGTCAACCGCTTGGAACAGATCGTCGCCGAGATGCTCGGCATGGAAGCGGCCGTCTACAACTGCTCGGGAACTCAGTCGAACCAGATGGCTGTGCGGGCTCACTGCCAGCAGGGGGACGAGATCCTGATCGACGAAAGCGGTCACATCGTCAACTACGAAGCCGGGGCCGCCGCCGCGCTGAGCGGTGTGTCGGCCCGGATTCTGCGGGGGAAGTTCGGCCTCTTCGATGTCGAGGATCTCGATGGCAAGATCCGCCCCGACAACCAACACTACCCCGTCACACGGCTGGTCTGTGTCGAGAACACGACCAATCACGGCGGCGGCCGCGCCTGGCCACTGGCCCAGATGGCCCGCGTTGGCAACTGGGCTCACGACCACGGCCTGAAAGTCCATGTCGACGGTGCCCGCCTGTTCAACGCCGCCATCGCCGCCGGCTACAGCGTCAAGGACTTCGCCCGCCACGCCGATTCGGTTTCGATCTGTTTCTCAAAGGGTCTGGGCTGCCCGATGGGCTCGATCCTTGTCGGTGATGCCGGGACGATCTATCGCGCCCGCCGCGCTCGAAAGCTCTTCGGCGGAGCCCTGCGCCAAGCCGGCATGATGGCCGCCGCCGCGATCCACGCGCTGGAGCACCACGTCGAACGACTTCGCGAAGATCACGACAACGCTCGAACGTTTGCCGAAGCGATCTCGACCATTGATGGCATCCGTATCAACGTCGAGCATGTCGAGTCGAACCTCGTCTTCTTCGAAGTCGCCCCGGAACGCGGGACGTCGGCCCAACTCTCTGCCCGATTGCTCGAACGCGGCGTGAAGATCAACCCCAGCGGACCGCAGCGCCTGCGAGCCTGCACGCATCTCGACGTCACCCGCGCCGACCTGCTCCGCGCCGCCGACATGGTCCGCGAATGCCTGGAAGCAGGGATCGCTCAAGCGAACGGCAGTCACCTCGCGGGGACGGCGTACGCCTCGCGATGAGTCGTTCGACTTCACTTCACCCGGTGTTTCAGGCGGAGTCCTCGGCACCGAGACGCATGTCGGATTCCATTTGGCGCGCGGGGCGTTTGACGCCTCCCTGCGTCGCCAGTAGCATCCGAAACGTTTTGAAAGCCGACCATTTTTCTCTGTGATGCGAAAGTCTCCTCCGATGGCTGCCGTGCGCCGCGCGTTGCTCAGTTGCAGTGACAAACAGGGTTTGGTTCCGTTCGCTCAGGGACTGGTGCGACTCGGATTCGAGTTGTTGTCGACCGGAGGAACCCGGAAGGCTCTGGAAACGGCCGGCGTGCCGGTGCTGGATGTGGCCGAATACACCGGCTTTCCCGAGATGATGGATGGCCGCTTGAAGACGCTGCATCCGCGGATTCATGGCGGGTTGCTCGGTCGCCCCGACAGGGGTGAAGACGCCGCCTCCATGAAGGAACACGGCATCACTCCGTTCGAGCTGGTCGTGGTGAACCTGTATCCGTTTGTCGAGACGATTTCCAAGCCGCACGTCACCGCTGAAGAGGCAATCGAGCAGATCGACATCGGCGGGCCGAGCATGCTGCGGTCGGCCGCGAAGAACCATAAGTACGTCGGTGTCGTCACCAGTCCCGCGCAGTATCACCAGGTCTTGGCGGAACTCGAGCAGGGGATGCTCAGCTTTCCATTCCGCCGGCAATTGGCCGCCGCGGCCTTTGAGATGACGGCCCGCTATGACCGGGCGATCGCCGACTATATGGCCGGGCTGACGAATCCGGAGTCCGCCGCCGATCCCGCGTTTCCCAGTGTCCTGTCGCTGAAGTTTGAGCGTCGGTCGGCGCTGCGATACGGTGAGAACCCGCATCAGCGGGCCGCGTTCTATGTCGAGGCCAATCCGCCCTCATCGACCCTGGCCGCGGCGAAGACGCTGCACGGCAAGGAACTGTCGTACAACAACCTGCTCGACATCGACGCGGCGATGCAAATCGTCCGCGAATTCCGCCGTCCCGCCGCCTGCGTGATCAAGCACAACAACCCATGCGGCTGTGCCGTCGGTGACAACCTGGCCGAGGCCTACGTCAAGGCGGACGGTGGCGATCCGGTCAGCGCGTTCGGATCGGTCCTGGGCTTCAACCGGTCAGTGGATCTGGAGACCGCCGACCAACTCTGTGTGCCCGGTCGGTTCATCGAGGCCATCATCGCGCCCAAGTTTGAACCGGATGCGTTTGAGATGTTGACGACGATTCCCAAGTGGAAGGTCAACGTGCGGCTGTTGGAATGCCCGGCGCTGCTGGACCCGCGGCCGATCAGCCAGGAATTCCGCCGCGTGACGGGCGGACTGCTGATCCAGGATCGGGACGAGGCCAGCGAGGAACTGAGCGCGTGGAAAGTCGTGACCACCCGCAGTCCGACGGCGGAAGAGTTCGCTGACTTGGAATTCGCGTGGCTGGTCTGCAAGCACGTGAAATCGAACGCGATCCTGTTCGCGAAGCACGGGCAGGTCGTGGGCGTCGGCGCGGGGCAGATGAGCCGTTTGGATTCCGCCTACATCGCCGCCTACAAATCAGGCGACCGGGCCCGTGGCGGCGTCTGCGCCTCGGACGCCTTCTTCCCGTTCCGCGACGGCATCGACCAGATTCACGAGGCGGGGATTGCGGCCGTGATTCAACCGGGCGGGTCGAAGCGCGACGAAGATGTCATCGCCGCCTGCAACGAATTCGGTATCGCCATGCTGTTCACCGGCCGACGGCACTTCCGGCACTGAGGACGAACGACAGGCACTCCGGCTCATCTGACGACACCGCCCCGGAGCGTTATCTTTGAAGCTGCGATGTGTTCGCGAGGGTAGCTGAATTCGCAAGAATTCAGCCGATTGCGGTGCGGTTCCTCAAGCTGAATTCTTGCGAATTCAGCTACAAGACAGTGCTCGTCCTATGAGTTGTTCAGCGGCGTGTCACCGCACTTCCAAGACTTCCACCAAGAAGTGCAGCGTCGCGTTCGGCGGTATCTCCGGCGGTTTGCCGCGTGGGCCGTAACCGAGTGAACCGGGGATTTCCAGTTCGATCATCCCGCCCACTCCGATCAATTGCAGACCCTCGGTCCAACCGGCGATGACCTTGCCGAGTGGGAATTCCGTGGGTTGCTTTCTCTTGTACGAGGAATCGAAGTCCTTCCCATCGTCCAACCAGCCGCGATAGTGAACTTTGACGGAATTCGCCGCCATCGGCTTCTTGCCATCGGACTGGCGGCGGATGCGGTACTTCAGCCCCGAATCCGTGGTCGTGAATTCTTCGGGAGCGTCCGAGTCGACTTTCCCCGGTTGCAAGGCATCGGGGCCGGCAACGCCGGGCAACTCCAATTCGGGAGGGAGCTTCGGGGCATCAGTCACCTTGATCAACTCGACCAGGAAATGCAGGTTCGCCTTGGCGGGAATGTCGGGTGGCACACCCCGGTCGCCATAACCGATTTTGTACGGCACCTCCAATTCAATCATGCCCCCTTCGCCGACCAACAGCAGACCTTCCTTCCAGCCCGCCACGAGATTCTTGAGTTCCATCGTGGCCGGCTCACCGAAACTTCCGTAGGTCGTGTCGAACAGCGTGCCGTTATCGAGCCAGCCGCGATAGTTCACGTTGACCATCTGCTCGGCCGTCGGCTTCTTTCCGTCCGATTTGCGGCAGATGCGGTACTTCAACCCGGATTCGGTGGTGGTGAATTCTCTGGGGGCGTCGGCATCCTCGGGACCGGGAGTATTCACGGCCGGCTTGGTCTTGCCGGTCTTGGTGCTTTCCGAACCTCCACCACATCCCAGCAGGGCGAAGGAAAGAAACAGGAACCACAGCAGACTGCCGCGCCGACCTCGCATGATGTACGCCACTCCTGTTTGCGGATGAATTCGCGCTCGCTGGACACTGCCGGCGCGAATCGTATGATCGGTGATGAATCGGCCAATTTCCACCCCGAACGATCACTCGTGTGGGGCGGGGCCGGGAATCACCGCGGTGAGACTACGAATAACGCCCTCTCCGTGTTGGGAACCATCTCCCGCGCGACACCGGAATCCACCCCCACCAATTCCTGATGGAGACCTACTTCATGCAACCGTGGCAGATCGGAGTCTTTGCGTCTGTCGATGCCGGCTTGGGCGTGCATCTGGATGTCGCCCAAGAATTGGGGATTCCCACAGTGCAGGTTCACGCCCCGCACCAGGCGACCCGGACTCAGACGGCGGCCGACGCGTTTCTGGTGAGAACCAGCGCGGCCGGAATCACCGTGACCTGCGTCTTCGGCGGTTTCGATGGTGAGAGCTACGCCGACATTCCGACGACGGCCCGCACGGTGGGCTTGGTGCCGGAAGAGACACGCGCCGCGCGCGTGCGGGAGATGAAGGAGATTTCGGACTTCGCCAAGATCCTCGGGTGCAACACCGTCGGACTGCACGTCGGCTTCGTCCCGGCGGATCGAGCGAGCGCCAGCTACAAGGGTCTGATTGAAGTGACCCGCAACCTGCTGGATCATGTCGCCGCCAACGGACAGAACCTGCATCTGGAAACCGGGCAGGAGTCGGCCGATCACCTGCTGGAGTTCATTCACGATGTTCAGCGGCCGAACCTGTTCATCAATTTCGATCCGGCCAACATGATCCTGTACGGGACCGGCGATCCGATCGAAGCCCTGAAGAAAGTCGGCCATCTGGTTCGCAGCGTCCACTGCAAGGACGGCAAATGGGCCGCTCCGGAATTGCGTGGCAAGGAGTGGGGATGCGAAGTCGCCCTCGGTGAAGGGGACGTCGGCATGGAAACGTATCTGCGGACGTTGAAGGACGTCGGTTATCGCGGGCCGTTGACGATCGAGCGCGAGATCGCCCACGACCGCGAACGCCAAAAGCGCGACATCGGCACCGCGGTCGAACTGCTGCAACGGTTGAGAGCGAAGATTCTGTGAGGCGAGTTGCGGGAATAGGCGAACAAGCACGCGGCGCAAGCGAGTGAGTTTTCAGGCGCACTCGCTTGCGCGTCGTGCTTGTATCTGGGCAAACTTTCATCTGCCGCTCGTCTAAACGCCGGGACGCCAGCCGATCGTTTGAACCATTGGTGACGTTCCTGGTTGGTCCGGAATCCAACAAAACTCGCTTGTTTCAGGGACGGTGATTGATGAGAGGAAGCAGACGGTGAGTGATCCGCTGGAAGATCCGTACGACGATCATATTCTCGACCACTTTGAGTCCCCGTACCACA
>JAYTIB010000977.1:0-2663 GCA_043732205.1 Schlesneria sp.
CCGTGCGGCCTCCGTGGGAACGGCAAAACCCTGGCTGCGGAGCGAGTTCACCCGCTGCATGACCGCCGCACCGAACAGCAGATTGTACGCGACGGTGGCGACGCGGCGGTTGGCCGGTTGGGCCAGGAACGTCCCGCACGTCCATTCGTTGAACGCACCCATCGCCGGACCGCACCAGATTTGGTAGTCGAGCCTCCGCGATGGTTCGCCGCTGTTGGCCCAGCGCGAGGACTGGCCGAGATACCAGCGAAAGATCAGCGCCATCTGGTGCTTGGCATCGCGGTTTCCCTTTTCAATCTGGGCCGGATCACGGGTCGAGAAGTAATCGGACGTCTGCCGCCAGACTTCGTCGAGCGACACGCGGAACAGGTTCTTTTCGAGCCAGTCCCGGTCGGCGGCCGGGATGTCGTCGATCCCCTTGTGAGCCCGATAGGTTTCGTAGAGCTTCGCCGCACGCATCGGGAACATCGTCCCGCGCTTGAGCACCTGCACCTTCACGCCCATCTCGAACATGTCGGCACACGGACACATCGTGGTGTCCGCCTGTTCCGCTTCGGCCAGCATCTGTCGCACGGCGTCGCATGTCCCCGATTCGACACACGCCTGCTGCACCGAGCCGACCAGGATGTACGCCGCCCCCATCGCAAACGCCGCGGCGGCCGAAGCCGGTGTCGAGATGCCGCCCGCCGCGCCGACCCGCAATGGCTGGGCGAAGCGATGCTGAGCCATCGCGCGGTCGCGCAGCGCGAGGATCGTGGGCAACAGCGTCAGCGCCGGACGGTTGTCAGTGTGACCACCCGAGTCGGCTTCGGCCGTGATGTCCTGCGCGATGGGAATCTGCTCGGCGAGTTTCGCCTGATCGGCCGTGATCGCCCCTTCGTCCACCAGATGCGACAGGATCTTCACCGGTGCCGGCGCGAAGAACTTCGACCCGACTTCGATGCGGCTGACCTTCGCGATGACCCTGTTCGGCGTCACGACATTGCCGCTGCTGTCGCGATGGATGCCATGCAACCGATAGCGCACGACATGCGGTGTCAGGTCGAGGTATGCCGAAGCCTCAACAAGCCGCACACCGCGCCGCAGGTAGAGATCGACGATCGCCTTCTCCAGCGATTGCTCGTTCGGGCTGTGGATCAGGTTGAAGCCGTGGGAGGGCGGAGGGGGGAGGGCTGAGGGGGGAGTGACAGAAAAATCAACTCCCCGTTCCGTCCCTCGCCCCTTCTCCAGTCGGTCAATCGCCTGTTCCACGCGACTCGGTGCGAGACCCGCGGCACCGAAGAAACCCAGCATGCCGTGCCGGGCCATTTCCTCGACGACTTCCACTGAACCGATCCCCGCCGCCATCGCACCGGAGACGTACGAGTACTTCAATCCATGATCGGTGCGGAACGACTCGTCACCGAGTTGATCGATGTGCGTGGGGGGGACAAAGCCAACGACGGGGAACGCCGCAGGATCGGCCGATCTGCGGCCGATGATCGCGGAGCCGCCCCGGCCGAGCGCCCGACCGCGTGTCGTCTCGACGATCACCAGCGGCGCGGCGATGTCTTGGACTGCGGCGGCGATCGATTCGGCATCCAGGGCGAACGTGCCGCCGGTGGCGGACCATTCACCGAGGATGGGCAATGGGGAAGATGTCATAACGGTCCGGGTCGCGAAGGTTGTCGGCGGCAGGCTCGCGCCGAACGAGGGCGTTCTCCAAGGGAGCGCGGACCGTTTGGGCGAAGGGGGTCCAGTATAAAAGTCGCCCGCACCGGTTGCACGCGGCGAGCCCCGAGAACTTGCCCTTCCCCCGCGATAAGCCGGAGAAACTGGATGGGTTCTGCCGTGATGTTGCGTTGCGGCAACACGTTGACATCCCCGTATCAGCCCCTGTAGCCTCCCTTCGTCGCTGGGAGTCTCACTGAAGGACACGTCATGAACACATTGGTCATTCACCGCCGTTCTGGATTTTCATCGTGGATTCGCGTTGCCAGTCTTGGACTGATGGTCGCGACTGGCCTGATGGCCGGAGCGCCCGCAATCAGGGCTCAGGAAGCGGACGCGGACTTGATCGACAAGCTTGAGACGACGAAGTCGCTGGCGGCCAAGTCCGTCCGGACTACGGGTCCGGAGTTTCTGCCTCGCTTGTCGAAGAGCGAACAAAAGATTGTCGACGCGCTGGGCAAGACCACCGAAGTCGCGTTTCGGGACAACGATCTCAAGGGCGCCCTCGACTACCTCGCAGAACTCCATCAGATTGAGATCTGGATCGATACTGTCCGGGTGAATCCCGATGACGTCTTGGTGACATTGGAGTCAACGACCGTGTCGCTCCGATCATGCCTGAACCTGATTCTGGAACCGCACGGGCTTTGTTATCTGGTCGAGGATGACATCTTGAAGGTGACGTCGACCGACGTGGCGGAGTCGAAGTTCATCACGCGCACGTATCCAGTCAGCGATCTGTGCAGCACGCCGGAAGAGGCCGAGGAACTGTTACAGGTCTTGGAATGCGGACTGGGATTGCACCACGGCGATGAGGCCCCGCGCTCGCTGGCGATCTCCACCAAGTCCCGCGCCCTCGTCGTGCGTCAGACGCACCAGGTCCACGATCAACTACTGCAACTGCTGCGCGATCTGCGGGACGATCCCACGGAAAGCTCGCCGCCGAAATCGGG
>JAYTIB010000978.1:0-7031 GCA_043732205.1 Schlesneria sp.
ACCGACAACGAAAACCTCCCGGCGTTCGTCGTGTTGATCACGAAGGGGAAGGGGGACCAGCCGCTCTATTCCCGCCTGTGGGGAACCGGCTTCCTCCCCAGCCGCTACCAGGGAGTTCAGTTCCGTTCGGGCAAAGATCCCGTGCTGTACCTGAACAACCCGCCCGGCATCGATCGTGACGGCCGCCGCAACATGCTCGACCGCCTGCGCGACCTGCACGAACTGGAACTGGACGCCACCGGAGACGGGGAACTCAACACGCGCATCGCGCAGTACGAAATGGCGTTTCGCATGCAGTCGAGTGTCCCCGAAGTCACCGACACCGCGTCCGAGCCCGAACACATCTTCGATCTGTACGGCCCCGACGCGAAGAAGCCGGGAACCTTCGCCGCCAACTGTTTGCTCGCCCGGCGTCTGGCCGAACGGGGCGTGAAATTCATCCAGCTCTATCACCAGGGCTGGGACCAGCACGGCGGCCTCCCCAACGGCATCCGGACCCAATGCCGCGAAACCGACCAGCCGGCCGCGGCGCTGCTGACGGACCTCAAGCAACGCGGCCTGCTCGACGAAACCCTCGTCATCTGGGGCGGCGAATTCGGTCGCACCAACTACTCGCAGGGCAAGCTGACCGCCACCGACTACGGCCGCGACCACCATCCCCGCTGCTTCAGCCTCTGGATGGCCGGCGGAGGAATCCAAGGCGGCACCGTCCACGGAGAAACCTGCCCGTTCGGCTACAACATCGTCCAAGACAAAGTCCGCGTCAGCGACTTCCACGCGACGATCCTGCACCTGCTCGGCATCGACCACGAACGCCTGACCCACAAGTTTCAAGGTCTCGACGCCCGCCTGACCGGCGTCGAAGAATCGCACGTGCTGAAGGAGATCCTCGTCTGAGGACCAGAGTCACTGGACACGCTTCGGAGTGCGGGAACACATCGAGCGACATGTGCCCAAGGTGTAGGTCTCATTGAGGGTAGTTACAGAGGTCTTTATCAACTCACCAGAACGACCGCGGTCGCAACAATGCTCCGCCCGGCGTGGAAATTCCGCATGACAGACGATCAGGCCAATGGTGGGCGAGCCGACCCGTTGGTGATCGCCAAGAACTGGCTGATCGTCTTCTCGATTTCCGTCGGAGTCTTCGCGCTGACATTCAGTCCCCTATTGGCGATGACGTTGCCGTATCTGCGAGCGGGCTGGCCAGCCTTCCAAACGGGATTCTGGCTGCGCAAGGCCGACCCGTGGCCGGCGCGCGGAAGGGTTGGGTTCTGGTTTCATCTGGCGATGGCGGGCTTCCGCGCCGCAGTCGTTGGCGTTTTCACACTCGTTGCAACGATGGTCATCGCGCAACAGTTACAGCGCGACCCGGACTTCACCCAGGGAATGATTGCGTTGGGTGTCATCTTGGCCGGAGTCGTCCTGTCATTTTCATTTGGCTGGTGGGGAACGGTGATTGCGATGAGGCATGGCATCCGAATCTTCGTCATCTCGGATTTGAAGCGCCTCTGCCAAGGTGACTTCTTTCAGTTCGTCCGGCTTCCGGTTCGCAGTTATCCGGTGAATCCCGCGACCTATGTGATGGCGGTCGCCATCGCCGCCCCATCACTCGCACTGTGGTTTGCCGCCATGTTGCTCGCGATGCCGAAACCGGGTGAACCCGATTTACAAGGGTTGCAGATGTCGCGGGCAATGCTTCTGCTGGCGCTACTGCCTGTTCTGGGGATTCTCATCATCGTGCTACTGATTTTTCTTTCCCAACGAATGATCGCTCGATCTCCCTTCGAGTGCTGGGGTGCCGTTCCTCCCAATGCACCGATCGACGACGGACGCAACTGGTATCGAGGATCGAATTGAAACGCAGCGACCGATGACAGACCGCCGTGGCGTCGGATCGCGACGGATTGAAGGCCAAGGCAAGTGAATACTTTGTCCTTGCCGGGTGCCACTGACGGCAGCGTTGGGGGCGCCGGTGTTTTCGAACAGAACTCCCGGTGAAGCGCCGCTCGTCAACTGCACCCCAGGCGGAGGCTACAGCGGCAGGTGGATCACGTGATTGCGAATCTCGTCAGCCGTCAGCACGCGGGCGATGAGTTCGAGGTCGCGCACCGCCTGGCCGATGGTGATCTGGAGTTGATGGGCGTGGACAACTCCTGCGAACGGTTGCCCCCGATTCAACCAGCCGGTTGTCAGTTCGAGGAAGTCGGCGTCGCACGAGAAGACGATTCGCCCCAGCGCCGTGGCCCGTTCCAGAATCTGTTGGTCGGGCCAGTCCGCCGCGCCGTCCTCGTTGGATGTGAGAACATCAACCCCCAATCGTCGCAGTCCGGCGGCAATGGAGCGGGGAATGTGCTGGTCGAAATAGTAGGCCAGACTCATTTCGCCCTCGGCCGGAAGATGATCCGAGAATTGACCGCAACGCCGCTATGGATTCGTTTCCGCCGGAGCCGGGGATGAGGCAACTCCGGCGTGTCTCGCGGCGAGGAGTTTCTGACGCAGCGCGAGATTCTCAGTTTGTCTTCTCAGCGTGGCGACGCGGTCGAGTTGTGCGGCGATCACCGCATCGAGTTCCGGCTGATGATCATGGTAGTACGCCAGCGCCGCGTAGATCTGAGAGAGTGAAAGATGCGGATGCTGTCGCTGAATTTCGTCAGCGTCCCAGTGGTGGGCGATCCGGTCCAACGCCACTTCGACGATCTTGGTCGTCGTCCCGGCAATCGTGGCCGTCCCCGTCTCATCAACAGCGATGTGAGGATAAGTCTCGGCAGAGGCCGCGATCATGGCTCGGTTCTCCTTCAACGGTTCGTGCTCGACGACGTTCGAGAGGAACTATAACCCACGCAGCGGACACTCGCGAGATGACAACGCCGACATCCTCGTCCTGACGCGGGCCGCGTGGGCGGTGCCTTCGCGATTCCTTATCAGCCGAAAGGCATACTCGTGCAGGCAAAAACTGTCCCGGCGTCGTGCGAATTGCAAACCGAACTCCCGGACGACAGCATGGCGCCGGGTGCGAACTGGCGGAAATCTCCACACCGATCCTGCTGGAGGGACGAAACATGGTGAAGGTTGAAGTTGTGGATGACGACTCCGGCCAAGTGCTGCGGATTCCCAAGGAGTTCCGGGTTCGGTCGCGCGACGTCTATTTGAAGCGAACTCCCGAAGGGTTCGTGGTGATGGACCATGACCCCTGGGAATCATTCTTTCTCGGAGTGGAACGGCTCTCGGAAGACTTCATGGCCGAAGGACGTCAGCCGCCGCCGCTTGCTGACGTGAGTCTCGGTCCAGACAGGTGAAAACCCTCTCTCACGTCGTGCGAATTGCAAACCGGGCGATCGGACGACACCATAACGCCGCCGGTCACCGATGTGGCCGATGTGGGATGTCGTTGCAGGTTCGTCCGGCGCGGCGGCATCCCGGTTCTGCTCCGCCTCCCTTCGTTCAGGACTTTCCATGTTCATCAAACGGACTGCTCTCGCCCTTGCCGCCGCGTGGTGGTGTCTCGCCGCCGGACCTTTGACGGTCACGGCCCAGGACCACGTCCTGCGGACGTTCAAGAAGATCAAGATGACCGACAAGTTCCACAGCGAGGGAATGTATTTCGGGGACTTCAACCACGACGGCAAGACGGATGTCACCGCCGGTTCGCTCTGGTATGCGGGACCGAGCTTCCAGACGGCGAGTGAATTCCGGCCCGCGAAGGCGTTTGATCCGAACGGGTACTCCGACGCCTTCTTCAACTTCGCCGCCGATTTCAACGGCGACGGTTGGGATGATCCGCTGGTCGTCGGCTTTCCCGGCGCGGCGGCTTACTGGTACGAGAATCCGCAGGGGAAGCCGGGTCCGTGGAAGCAGCATCTGGCGCTGGCCATCGTCGACAACGAATCGCCCGGCTTCGCGGACATCACCGGCGACGGCAAGCCGGAATTGATCTGTCACACCGACGGCTACCTGGGCTATGCGGAACCCGATTGGAAAGATCCGACGAAGCCGTGGTCGTTCCGGCAGATTTCGGCCAAGGGAGGCTGGGGGAAGTATCAGCACGGGATGGGGTATGGCGACGTGAACAACGACGGCCGCATCGACCTGCTGATGCGTGAAGGCTGGTGGGAACAACCGGCCGCCGACAAGACCGGCGAGCCGTGGGCCTATCACAAGGCCGACTTCGGTGGCGGCGGAGCCCAGATGCATGTCTATGACGTGGACGGCGACAAGGACAACGACGTCATCACGTCGCTGGTCGCCCACGGTTATGGACTGGCCTGGTTCGAAAACGTCAAAGACGACAAGGGCGAGATCACCTTCAAGCAGCATCTGATCACAGGGAGCAAGCCCGAAGAGAACAAGTACGGCGTGAAGTTTTCGCAACTGCACGCCGTCGACCTGGTCGATATGGACGGCGACGGATTGAAGGACATCATCACCGGCAAGCGCTACTGGGCTCACGGTCCCAAGGGTGACGCCGAGCCGGATGCTCCCGCGGTGCTGTACTGGTTCAAGCTGGTCCGCTCGAATGCGGGGGTCGACTTCGTCCCGTACGAAATCGACAACGATTCCGGTGTGGGAACGCAGGTGATCGCCGCCGACGTCACCAACGACGGCCTGATCGACGTGCTCGTCGGCAACAAGAAGGGTCACTTCGTGTTCGTGCAGGAAACACGCAAGGTCAGCCAGGAAGAATGGCAGAAGGCCCAGCCGAAACCGCTGGCCAAGTGACTCCTGTCGCACGTGGCCCCGACTCAACGTACGACCGCAACCCAAGAGTCTGAAGCGAAACCACGGATGGCGCAGATTTCACGGATGAGGCAGGTCAGACGAAGACGAACACCGTCCCCCGCTTCATCTTCTTCATCCGTGAAATCCGTACTACTAACAATTGGTTTCTCGTCTGCCCGCGAAGATTTGATTTCCGACAAGCAGCGTTGCAAGCCGGCATCGAAACTCGTCGTCATTCGGTCGCCGACGACTGTTGCGAAGAGTTCGACAGGAAGATTTGAGACAGGAAGATTCAAGGCGAAAGGCGCAGAGTTGGAACCCATTTTCCGGTCCAACATTTTCCTGTCGACATTTGGTTGCGGCTGAAGGCCGCGCTGGGAAATCCGCGGTTTGTCTGTTGCCTCATTGTCAACGCGGGGCATGCGTCCCGTCCGACAAGTGGCGAAGTGATTGTCGTGTCCCTCCCTTTCGTCTTTTGAAACTCACCATGAAGCGCCTCGCAATCGTGTTGTCTGTCATCGTGTCGGTCGACCTTGCCACGATTGTCTCGGCCGCTCCCGGTGTTGCTCCGACCGAGGCGTTGCGGCCGGCGGAGCAGTTGAAACTGTTTCACCTGCCGCCGGGGTTTGAGATTCAACTGGTCGTGTCCGATCCCGACATCGGCCAGCCGATGAATCTGAACTTCGACGCGCGCGGCCGGTTGTGGATCACGCATTCGATCGAATACCCGTACCCCGCCAAGGGGGACGTCGAACCGCGCAGCCGGTTCCCCGGACAGGGGGATCACGATCCGCGCGACCGGCTGACCGTCTGTGAGGGGATCGGTGCCGACGGGCGTCCGAAGAAGATCACCCACTTCGCGGGCGGGCTGAACATCCCGATCGGCAACACTCCGCTGGGTGATGGCAGCACGGCGCTGGTGTACAGCATCCCCAACATCTACCGCGTGGCCGACACCGACGGCGACGGAATGGCCGACTCGCGCGAGATCCTCTACGGTAAGTTTGGCAACATCGACACGCACGGGATGGCCAGTTCGTTCCGGCCGTGGGTCGATGGCTGGATCTACGGTTGTCACGGCTTCGCCAACACGTCCGCCGTGCGCGATGCGTCGGGGAACGTGACGAACATGAATTCGGGCAACACCTATCGGTTCCGCGCCGATGGCTCGCGGTTCGAACAGTTCACGTGGGGACAGGTGAACCCGTTCGGTCTGACGTTCAGTTCGTGGGGGGATGCGTTTGATTCGGACTGCCACTCGATGCCGATCTACATGTTGCTGCGCGGCGGGTACTATCCCAGCTTCGGCAAGCCCCACGACGGACTCGGTTTCGCCCCCCCGATGATCGACCACGGGCACGGTTCCACCGGGATCTGCGGCCCCGCCTTCTACGGAGCGGAACAGTTTCCCGAGGGACATCGCGGCAGCGTCTACATCTGCAATCCGGTCAACTGCTCGGTCCATCACGACCGGTTGAAGCAGGTCGGCTCGACGTTCCTGATCGACACGCAGCCGGACTTGGTCACCTGTGACGACGGCTGGTTCCGGCCGGTGGACCTGACCGTCGGTCCCGACGGGGCGCTGTACATCGCCGACTTTTACAACTGCATCATCGGCCACTACGAAGTGCCATTGGATCACCCGCGCCGCGACCGGACACACGGGCGCGTCTGGCGAGTGATCTACAAGGGAACCGACGGCCACGCCGCGCCGCCGCGACCGCTGCCCGATCTGACAAAGCTCAAGACGAACGATGTCGTCCGCGAATTGGGTGATGCCAATCTTTCTGTCAGGACACTCGCGACGAACTGGTTGGTCGACGCAGTGCAATCCGCTCCAGCCGCTCAACGCGAAGCAATGCGAGCGGCGACACTCACCGCCATCCAATCGGCACTCAAGGAAGAACAGTCGCGCGCCGAATTGCGGGCTCACGGACTGTGGGTGCTCGATCGACTCGGCGACTTGAAGAGCGACGACCAGGCGCGCCTCGCCGCTGACACTTCGCCGCTGGTCCGGACGCACTTGGTTCGCGCGCTGGCCGAACGCGCTCAATGGACGGAGTCGGACTTCGCGCTGGTCCGCGCCCGACTCACGGACGAGAACGCGATCGTGCGGCGTGTGGCGGCCGATGCCCTCGGTCGTCATCCGCAACCCACCAACGTCGCAGCGCTGTTCCAACTCCGTGCCGAATCACCGTCGGAGGACACGCATCTGGTCCATGTCGCGCGAATGGCGTTGCGGGACCAATTGCGGGACGAGGCGGTGCTGACGGCACTCAGCAAAGCCTCGCTGGAAGAGGCTCAGATTCGCACGC
>JAYTIB010000979.1:0-7027 GCA_043732205.1 Schlesneria sp.
GCCTGACCGCCGAAGGTCGCTCCGTGGCGATGCGAATGCTGCGGCGGCACCGCTTGATCGAGCTCTTCCTGGCCAAGACACTCGATCTGACCTGGGACCAGGTTCACGAAGAGGCCGAGCAGATGGAACACGCGGTCAGCGATCGACTGATCGATCGGATCGACGAGTACCTGCAGCGACCGAGCACCGATCCGCATGGCGACCCGATTCCCAGCGCCGAGGGCGAGATGCGGGTGAATGGCGAACACGCGGTGCCACTCTCGACCGTGCCGGCGGGAACCCGCATCCGGATCGTGCGCGTCGTGGACCAAGGGGGCGAGTTCCTGCGGTTCCTGAGTGAGGCGGGTGTGACCCTGCAAAAAGAGGGCATCGTCAGCCACAACAGTTCGGAGGCGGGGATCGTGACGACGGAGTTCAACGGCCACCCGATTTCGCTCGGGCATCCGGCGGCGGGTCAGATCCTGGTGGAATCAATGCCGTCGTGACCGGGGCGGTGAATCTTGCCAAGCCGCAGCGCGTTTGCCGTTCGCTTCGCCGTCGTGTCAGCCCTGTTGCTGACACTGGCGGGACTTCTTGCCGCGGCGCTGCTCCGCATGTTTCCGGTTCCCGTGAATCGTTCATCGACGCAGTTCCCCCCGGCGTTTCTGGTCAGTACCGGACTGCTGCTGATTGGCAGCGTGTCGCTGGCCCGGGCGTGCGGCTATGTGCGGCGCGAACGTCAACGGCCGTTTCGCCGACAGTTGCTGCTCGCCCTGGCCGCCGGGACGTTGTTTGTGTCGACCCAGACCTACGCGCTGACCTGCCTGATCCGCCAGCAACCCCCCGAGGACGTGCCGGTCGGGGCGGGCGCCTTCGTGGCGGTGATGGCGGCCCTGCACGCCATGCACTTCGTGGTCGCCCTGATGTTCCTGGTGTACGTCACGGTCCAAGCCTTCGCGGACCGCTACGACCACGAATACTTCTGGGGCGTCACCATCTGCGCGTGGTTCTGGCACATCCTGGGGGTCGTCTGGCTGCTGGTGCTGGCGGTGATTGGGATCGCATCGCTTCCCGGCGAACAGTAACCCGCAGCGTCAGCGAGGGAGTATCAGGCGACCCGTCGTTTCATGGAATCCACGCTGCTGGTCACTCCCTCGCTGACGCCACTGGTCACTCCCTCGCTGACGCTTCGGGTTACTACCGCAACCGGTCTTCGCGCAGGATCGGGGCGAGTTCTTCGACGAAGTCGTTCACGTCCTGGAACTCGCGGTAGACCGATGCGAACCGGACGAAGGCGACGTGATCGACGGCCCGCAGGGCTTCCATCACCTTTTCGCCGATCTCCTGTGACGGGACTTCGCGTTCGAACTGTTCGTAGAGCGAGGCTTCGATGTCGGAGATGATCCGCTCCATCGTTTCATCACTGATCGGCCGCTTGTAGCAGGCCTTTTCGAGCCCCGATTTGATCTTTTCACGGTCGAAGGGAACGCGCGAGCCATCCTTCTTGATGACCTTCAGCGGCGAATCTTCGATCTTTTCGTACGTCGTGAACCGCCGGTCGCAACTTAGGCACTTCCGGCGGCGGCGGATGATGAACGGCGTGCTGGCGCGCGAATCGATGACGCTCGTTTCTCCATTCCGACAGAACGGGCACATCACGATGTCATCCTCCTCCGCGACTCCTTTACTACCGGAGCCGAATCCCGCCTGATGGCGAGCGGCCCGGTCATGTCGCACAAGGCTATCCGACTTCATTGACGATGACCAGAGGGTCTCATTCCGGCAGAGGCTGACCCTTGGTTTCGGGAGCAAATGGCAGAACCAGTAGTCCAACCAGGAAGATCGAACACATCGACACGCCGGCATAGCGGATCCCCATCCCCTCTTGGTATCCGTTGGCCACGGCGAAGACTTTGGTGGTGAGCATCCCCAGTGCGAACGGTCCGGCTGCCGCGACATAGCGGCCGACGTTGTAACAAAATGACGTGCCCGTGCTCCGCAGCCGCGTCGGGAACAACTCCGGGAAGTAGATCGCGTAACCGCCAAACAACGCCAGTTGGCAAAACCCCATCAGCGGGATCATCCAGAACACCTCATGGAATTGATCGAGCTGCGAAAACACGAGCGCTGTGCTGAACAGGGCCGCCACAAACGAGACCGCGAATGCCGGCTTGCGGCCAAAAATATGAGTCAGATGGCTGTAGGCATAGATCCCCAGAAAACCGCCAATGTTCTGCATCACCGACGTGATGCCGACCCACATCGCGACCTTTCCATTCACCTCGTTTTCGGCCAGCCCCAGTGACTCGAAATGTTTTCGAAAGACGGGCGAGAGCAATTCAAAACTGAAGAAGCCAATTCCCCACAGCCCGATGATTCCCGACGATGCCAGCAACAGTCCCACGATCGCGTTCTTGCGCCAGCGCGGGTCGCCAAACAATTCCGCAAAGGAACCCAATTGCTTGCCAACGCTGGCGTCATGTTGCGCCTGCCAGGTTGCCGGCTCTTTCAAATTGCGACGAATAAAAATCGCCAGCAGTGCGGGAACCGTGCCGATCAGAAACAAGATGCGCCAGGCTTTGATGGGGGTTTCACCGAATGACAAATGCTGCAAGCCACCCGAACTTTCCACTTGTCCGAGTGCGATGTTCATCAGCGCGGCCGAGATATTGCCCACGGCTGACAACGCCTGCAGCAAGCCCAGCGCAAACGGCCGGGCGCGATTCGGCATGACTTCCGCCACCAGCGAAACTCCGACCGCGAACTCGCCACCGACCCCCAGTCCCGTCAGAAAACGGTAGAACGCAAAGTCCCAGAAGCCCACCGAGAAGGCACTCAGGCCGGTGCAGGCCGAGTAAATCAGGATCGTCCAGAGCATCACTTTGGCGCGGCCGACCCGGTCGCCGAGGACACCGAAGATCAGGCCGCCGGTCGCCCAGCCAATCATGAAGATCGACGTCGCCAGCGGACCGTAAAAATCGATCAGGGTCTTGAGTTCCGCGGGCGTCTGACCTTGCACGGCCAGCAGTTCCTTCATGGCCGGCATCCGCGCCAGATTGAACAACTGCTGGTCCATCGTGTCGAACAGCCAGCCGAGCGCGGCGACGATCAACACGAACCAGTGATAGCGGTTCAGTTCCTTCCACCACGGTCCGGTCGACATTGATGTGTCAGGTCTGACGTCGGCACCTTCAAAGCCATGCATCGGGGATCTGCCTTGCTCACGGAGAGATCAGTCGGACAAGCGGTGTCACAATACAACCGAATCCGTACGGACCTGCAAGCGCCACCGTCACCCGATTTCGCGAGAGAGGACAATCTCCTGCAATGACCTTCGGTGGCGCACCCGACAGAATTACCGTAGTCCCGTCGCTCCGCCGACGGGACCGTCGCGGAGATGGACCACACACAGCGCGTACGCACATCGCCGCGCGTCCCGCCGACGGAGCGGCGGGACTACAGTAGGCCGCCGAGTTTGCGTTTCGCCGTGGCCGGGCTCACAATCCCCTGACCATTCTCCGCCGAGTTCCACCCGCACGAGACCGCCGCCGTGAATCAACCGATTGCCGAGGACTTGCAGCCTTCCACAAAGACGACCTTCGGACAGTGGATGGCCCTCATCGCCGCGCTGTTGGGATGGATGTTTGACGGCTTTGAATTGGGGTTGCTTCCGTTGGTGGCCCGGCCGGCGCTGAATGATTTACTCGCTGCGGC
Source organism: Schlesneria sp. (assembly GCA_043732205.1). Classification (GTDB taxonomy): domain Bacteria; phylum Planctomycetota; class Planctomycetia; order Planctomycetales; family Planctomycetaceae; genus Schlesneria. The sequence goes on from JAYTIB010000979.1 coordinate 3,694, forward strand.
GGGGGGCGTGAGTGACCCCAAACTCGTCGACTTGTGGGAAGGGGTCTGGGTCGCGGGATTCCTGGTCGGCATGTCCACGGGAGGCGTTCTGTTCGGCTGGCTGGGCGATCGCATCGGGCGCGTCCGCGCGATGACACTCAGTGTGTTTGCCTACTCGGTCTTTTCAGGCTTGTGTGCTTTCTCACAAACGGCCGAGCAGTTCTTTCTGTGTCGGTTCGTCGCGGCGCTCGGCATGGGGGGCGAGTGGTCACTCGGTGTGGCGCTGGTGATGGAGATCTGGCCCAACCGCTCGCGGGCGTTGTTGTCGGGCCTGATCGGTGCGGCGGCGAATGTCGGGTTCCTGCTGGTGGCGTTGTTCGCACTCGGCCTGGCCAACTTCCTCAAGTCGGCGGCTGCCTGGCTGATGGCGACGGGATTGCCGCAGGAGTGGGTCCAGGCGCTCGTCGCCCATGAGGGATGGCGACTGCTGATGTTGCTGGGTGCGGCCCCCGCCCTCCTGACGTTCTTCATCCGACTCGCAGTGCCGGAATCCGAGAAGTGGCTGCACGCGAAGGAACAGGGGTCGACGTCGCAATGGGCGACCCGCGATCTGCTGGGTGTCGTCATCGGTGCTGCCGGAGCATTGCTTGTCGTCTACGTCTGGTCCCGCGAAATGTCGCTCTTCGTGCGGGTGACGGGATCGCTGGTTGGTTTGGTCGTCGCACTCGTCGGATACATCTATCCCGTGTTTCAGTTCCTGCAGCGCACGCGCATCGCCACCGGTGCTCCCGATGAAATGCGTCGGACGATGAATCGCCTGCTGATCGGAGCCGGCCTGAGCGCCGTCGCACTGATCGGCACCTGGGCATCGATCCAGCGCGCCCCGTCGTGGGCCAACGATCTCGCCAAGCAGGCCGCCATCGAGCAGAAACTTTCCGAGGACGAGGTCAAGTCCGCCAGGATTTCGGCACGGGCTCAGGCCCAGATCTACTCGGCCATCGGCGCGATCTTCGGCACGATCGGCGGCGCGCTGCTCGGGAACGCGATCAGCCGCCGGGCGACGTTCACCCTGCTGTGCCTGGGATCGCTGATTTCGTCGGTCATCTTCTTCCAGATCAACACGTCGTTCGGGCCGCTGTTCCTCGCGACGGTGTTCGTGGCGGGAGGACTGACCGCCTCGTTCTATGGCTGGCTGCCGCTGTACCTGCCCGAGTTGTTTCGCACCAACGTGCGGGCCACGGCGCAAGGGTTCTCGTTCAACTTCGGCCGGATCCTGGCGGCCGTCGCGACGCTGCAAATTGGCAACCTGATCGGCCTGTTCAAGCGGGACGGCTTCGAAGTCGACCAGAGTGATCCGTTGGCACTGCCGATGGCGTGTTCGGTGATGAGCCTGGTCTACGTCGTCGGCATGCTGGTGATCTGGCTCGGCCCGGAAACCAAAGACCAGCCGCTCCCCGAGTAGGGAATCCGCACGCGGTTAAACGAAAACATCCCACTCTCGGCCACGAGAGGTAGAAACATGTCCCGCGGTGAATGACGAGGCGCAGTGATGGACGAGAACAGCGCGACAAGTGAGACCAGCGCAACGAACGAGACGGATTCACCGCAACCGCCGCCGGTCCCGCATGCTGTCGATGCCGGTGCCGCAGCCGACGAATCCTCAGCGGCACCGCCCGTCGATCCGATCCCGGACACGCGCTTGTACGTCGCCGATCACGAGGACTGGGATGTCCACATCAAACGCGACTCCGAGCGGCTGTTCTGCTACTCGAAGCATCCCGGTGAGGACTGGTTTCACCTGCTGCTCAACGGCGAGATCTACGTTTCCCGGCAGCACGAAAAGTACTGCCTGCGTTGTGCGCTGCGCATGGGCTTCCTCACCGAAGACCGCCTGTTCTGGCAGCACCGAGTGCCGAAAAAGCGAAACCGCGTGGTGTAACGGCCGGCTGAGTCAAAGCCTTGTTGAAGCTGACCGGATGTAGGGTGGGACCAGCGGCGCTTCGCCGCGCCGGCCCACCATCAAGACCGGCGATTTCGAAATGGTGGGCCGGCGCTCGAAGCGAGCTGGTCCCACCCTACGTTGAATATGGCGAGGGGACGTCTCCGGCTGCAGGCTCATCACTCGGGGCGATGATGGCCGCTTTCGTCAAACGGGGACACGATCGTCGGAGCACACCGGGGCCGTGAGCGTTTCCGCGGACGGTCCCTGTGGCTAACATAAGTCGCTCGCCCACGATTCCACTTTGACTGAGAAAGCCCTGCCATGAAGCTGCCGATTCTCTTCGCCCTGCTCACCGGTCTGTTCTGGGGGACGTATGGTCCCACGCTGGCTCAGGCGCGGTTCTTCGAGAAGAGTGCCTTCAAGCCGTACGTGATGATCGGCGTCGCGTATCTGGTGTGGGGCATTCTTGGCGGGCTGGTCGGAATGGCCTACACGCAGAAACCGGGTGAGGCTTTCCTGAGCTTCTCGAAGCAGGGGGTTTTCTGGGGCTTCGCCGCCGGATCGCTCGGCGCGTGGGGGGCGCTCACGCTGACTTTGGCCATGTTCACGGGCGGAACGAACAACCCGGAAATCGTGATCCCGATCGTGTTCGGTACGGCGGTGTCCGTCAGCGCGATTGTGGCCGTCCTGACCACCAAGAACGAAACCCATCCGATGCTCTGGGTGGGAATCGCGGGGATGGCGGTGTGCATTGTCGTCGTGGCCTACTTCACGCCGCACGCTCATCCGCCAAAGCCACCCGGAGCGCAGCCTGCTCCGGAAGCCAGAGCATAGCCCGGATTATTCACCACGAAACACGCGAAATACACGAAAGAAATGCCATCCGACATGTTGGGTCACAAACGAATCTGTTGACGAGATGACACGGTATTTCTGATGACGCTCAATGCAACTTTCTGCCTTTCGTGGCTTTCGTGTATTTCGTGGTTCAAGCTATGAATAATTCAGGCTAATTCAGTGTTGGAGTCGCTTGTGGGAGAAGGGCTTCGCCCGTCAATTCCGCGGATATGACCGACAGGCAATCGTGCCCGTCCTACAGTTTGTCGCGTGGCCGATGCCTCTTCGAGAAGGAATAGCCGATTGAGCGGCCCCGGTTGGTCGATTAGACTTGCCGAGCCCATAGCCCGCCTCAATTCCTCCCTCCAAGAGATTCACCGTGTTCCGATCCCTCTCCGTCGTCTCCTGCTGCGCCGTCGTCCTGCTGACGACCGTGGTGGCAATGGCCGGTGATACGTCGCCGCCGTCCTTTGTGAATGATGTCGAACCGATCCTGACCCGCTTCGGCTGCAATCAAGGGGCCTGTCATGGGAAGGGGGCGGGGCAGAATGGATTCCGGCTGTCGCTGCGAGGTTA
>JAYTIB010000980.1:0-2649 GCA_043732205.1 Schlesneria sp.
GCCTGTGACGGACAGCATGTCTTCATGGCCTGCGCGACCAACGGTTCGCTGTGGGTCACCGCGGTGGACCTGACTGGCCGGATCGCATGGCAGCGCGAAGCCGGTCCCTACTTCTCCAAGTGGGGCTACAGTTCCTCACCCACGATCCACAAATCGCTGGTGATCGTGGCCGCCGACAACAAGGGGGCGCGCATCAACCGGCTGGTTGGATCGAGTTATCTGGCGGCGTTGCACCGGCAGACGGGCGAGATTGTCTGGCGGATTCACCGCCCCGCGGCGGACAGTTTTGGAACTCCAGTCGTCGCCCATGTCGCCGGCCGCGACCAGTTGCTGCTGGCGGGAAAGGGGAAGGTCTGCTCGTATGATCCGCTGACCGGAGAATCCCTGTGGACCTGCCAATGGTCCGCCGACCGGGTCGTCAACTCGGTGGCGTTCGATGATCAGCACGTCTATGCCTCCGCCCGGCAGCCTCATCCGGAATTGATGTGCATTCGAGCCGACGGGAGCGGCGATGTGACCGGTACGCATGTTGTCTGGCGCGGCAACAAGTCGGCCGGTGAAATCCCATCACCGGTCGTCCACGACGGACGCTTGTACACAGTGACCGACGAGGGAGTCCTGGCCTGCCTGGAATCCGGAACCGGACAGACGCTGTGGAAGCGCCGCCTCGGCGGAACCATCTCGTCATCACCGGTGATTGCGGGGCAGCATCTGTACTGCGGCAACGAAGAGGGGACGGTGTTTGTCGTCCGATTGGGGGGACGCGGCGAACTCGTCGCCGAGATCCCGTTGGGCGAGGGCCTCTTCGCGTCACCGGTCATCAGCCGGAATCGGCTGTACCTGCGCACACTCGGCAGCGTTCGTTGCGTGAGTTCGCAAGAAGACGGTCCCGTGGCCCAGCAACCGGACACACCGAAGCGACGGCTGTGATGCGCCTCCGTTTCGTCCCGTCGGCGGAGCGACGGGACTACATTAGTCCCGTCGCTCCGCCGACAGGACCGCAGTGGGAAAACGCCAACAAGACACGAAGTTGCTGCTGGACAAGCTCTGATGCCGCACGGTTCGACTCGGTGCCCGGCTCGGCGTCCGGCTCGACGGTCGCGGACTGCCGCGCGCGGCTCAGTTCCACTGCGCGTTCTTCACGTCATACGGCAGCAGCCGTTTGGCTTCGAAGATTTTTTGCAGGACCATGTCGTAGACCTCGTAGGGGTCCGTGCGGAACAGCAGGTCGCAGCAGCCGGGGTGGACCAGCCAGTCGCCGTGATCGATCTCGCTTTCGAGTTGTCCGGGACTCCACCCTGAGTAGCCGGAAAAGATGCGGAAGTGCGGCTGGTCGGTCCCCGCACCGCAGTTCGTGAGGACTTGCTCAAACGACTCGGCGCTGCCGCCGATGTACAGGCCGGGAACCGGGGACGACTCGGTGTCCTGAAACATGTCCGCATTGTGCAGCATCAGCAGCGCGGACGGTTCGACCGGTCCGCCGACGAACACCACATCGTCCATTTCCGGCAGATTGAAATGCCCCGCCAGCGCGTGCGAGACCTTGATCGAGGACGGGCGGTTCACAATCAGGCCGGTGGCCCCCTGGTCTCCGTGTTCCAGGAGCAGCACCACGGTCTTGTGAAAATTGGCGTCGCGCAGTGACTTGGTCGCCACCAGGCAATGCCCCCGCAATGAATTCGACATGAACATTCTCCATCCGGCTGTGTGATCTCAGCCGGCTTGCTGCGCGATCGATCCCTCGTTCGTCCCGGTTCGAACCCGCAGCGTGATTTGAACAAGGTCGATTCTACTCACGTCGCGCGCATTGTAAAACACGTCACCCTGCCTTCTCGCCCGTGTCCTTCAAACGGAATGCCGAGTGGCTGGACGTGTACACGTCTGCTCCGACAAAGCAGAGTCTTGTCACGGCTTGGTATTCGGGTTGTAGCCACGCTCGCCAAGAGCGTGGGGAATCGAAGATCGAGCGAACGTCGCCCACGTTCTGGCGAACGTGGCTACCAGAAAAGTCATTCGTGAGACAAAGCCGCCGCGCGGCATATCCAAGACGGATCCAGTTCCATGCGCCGAATTCCGCAGGTCGTGCTGATCGTCACCACGCTGGCGAGCGCCTGGTTGTTGATGCAGGCGGTCCACGAACTGGGGCATGTGCTGGCGGGCTGGTTGGCGGGAGGTGACGTTCTGCGGGTCGTGCTGCATCCGCTGACGATCTCGCGCACGGATCTGGGGACCAACCCGTCGCCGTTGATCGTCTGCTGGGCCGGACCGCTCGTTGGTGCCATCGCGCCGTTGGTCGTTTGGTCCATCGCGCAGTGGCGGCACTTGGCCTGCGCGTTCTGGTTGAAGTTCTTCGCCGGATTCTGCCTGATCGCCAACGGAACCTACTTGGCCGTCGGAGCGCGGGAGGGAATCGGCGATGCCGGAGACTTGTTGAAGCACGGGTCACCGGCGTGGACGCTGTACCTGTTCGGCACCGTGACAATTCCGCTCGGCCTCTGGTTGTGGAACGGCCTCGGTCCGCGTTTCGGACTGGGAACCGCCGGCGCCCCGATCACATGGCGCGCGGCATGCCTGACCACGGCCGTGCTCGTCACCACGATTGCCGTGGAAGTCGCGTGTAGCATCCACTGAGCCTGGCACTACGACCGC
>JAYTIB010000981.1:0-2648 GCA_043732205.1 Schlesneria sp.
GTCGATGAAGTGAACACGATGGGGATTCCGGCGGACGACCCGTATGCGCAGCAGGGTGAACCGTCCGTTTGGGCGGACTACCGGACGATCATCGCTTCGGCGGGACTGGCGCTGCCGTTGACACCGATCAGCAAGTGGGACTTTTACGAAGCTGTCGCCTCGCGCGATCATGTGCTGACAATTCAGACCGCCGACCAGGCGTTGTGGGCCAATGTCCTGCTGACGCTCGGTTGTCGTGTGTGAGTCGTCATTGAGCGAGGCTGACTCAAATGCGGTGGACCGCGCCTGGCGAAACCTCGTGATCCGCACGAATTCAAGCGGTGTCAAAGCGTCCTGCGACAGGTGCAAAGCAAGTCGTTCGTCGCGTCAGAATGAGGCGGCAGACACCGATTGACGGGACGTCGCGATTCAATTTCGTCCACCGGAATTCGAACCGCCTGTCCGTGATCCCGACCCCAACAAACTCCTTGATTTCCCGTCGAATACGACCGATACTCCGACCACCCAGGCGCTTGAGCCTCGTTCGCGGCTCGTTCGGCCCAATCGATTTCGGAACTTTGAGCGGCATGTTGCCGAGTTGATTCTGTGATCCGTTTCTCTTCTTTCAGACGGAGGTGTGAGATGCGTCGACGTGGATTTACCCTGATCGAACTGCTCGTCGTGATCGCGATCATCGCGGTCCTGATCGCCCTGCTGTTGCCGGCCGTCCAACAGGCGCGCGAAGCCGCCCGGCGGACCCAGTGCAAGAACAATCTCAAGCAGATGGGATTGGCCCTGCACAACTATCATGACGTGTACACCATGTTCCCTCCGGGGGCTCTCAACGCCAGAAACGACTACGAGTGGGGAATGTCGTGGTACGTGCGAATCCTGCCGTATGTGGATCAAGCTCCCGCCTTCAATCAACTGACTTTTGTTGGGACGCAATACGGTTGGGCGTATTCCGGAACCGCCGAGGGAACTGCCAATGGAAATGTGCTGAAGAATGCGAAACTGAACTTTGTACTTTGTCCGTCGAGTCCGATGAACCCAATCGCCAACAACAATATCCCAATCACAAACGCGCAGTATTACGGCATCTCCGGTTCAACCGATGGGAACGGGTACACCAATCCGACCGGTAGCTTGACTGGTTGCTGCTGGTGCTGCGGCAGTCAGGGGGCAACCGGCAAGATCTCGGGGGCGGGAATGTTGGTGCCGGGGAGGGGAATTCGAATGGCAGACTGCACGGACGGTTCCACGAATACGATCATGGTTGGCGAGGCATCCATGTTTGTGTTGAACGCACCCGGCGGAAGCCGCACGGCCCAAGTCAATGGGGCTCATGGAATCATGATGGGTACCGATGCGACAGGCACCGTGGAAGCGCGATACCCCAATGGGTTCGGACGTTCGTATAACCTGTCAACGGTCGCGTATTCGCCAAACGCCCCGGTGGTCAATAACAATGCGAGTTGGCCAGGAGTCGACGGGAATTTCGGCAGCAACAATCCTTTGAACTCGGCGCACACCGGCGGCATTCACGTGCTCCTGGGAGATGCGTCAACGCGGTTCATCAGCGACAACCTCGACATGTTCACGCTGCGCAAGCTTTGCTCGCGCAACGACGGACTGGTCGTCGGCGAATTCTAAAATTGTGCGAACGTCAAATGCCGGGGCCGACCGTTGGCCCCGCGGCGTCTGTGCATCGAGCCACCGATATTTCCCTCATTTCACCCAAGAGGCTCTCTCATGGTCATGGAAAACTATCTGCCGTCACCCGTCCGCCGGGCTGGGACCGTTCTGACACTGCTGTGCGCAGGACTCCTGTGCGGCTGTGGCGGGCCGAAGGTCAAGCTGCCCGACCAGTCCCAGCAGGCGACGATTTCCGGAAAGGTGACGTTGGACGGCACCAAGCCCGCCCCGCTGAATTCCAGCGTGGTCTTTTATTGCACGGACAAAGGCGCGATTGTGTCAGGCACCGTTGATGCTGCCGGTTCATATACGATCCAAACAGCCGACAAGTCCATCGGCATTCCCGCGGGGAAGTACAAGGTCACGGTACGACCTCCCGAGGCGGCGGCGGTCAAAGTCGGGTCGGATGATTACAAGAGCAAGATGATGCCGGGCGGCGCGAAAACGGAAGAACCCAAGAGCGTGATTCCCGCCAAGTTTCAGAACCTTGCAGACACCAAGATCGAGTTGGAGATCAAGCCGGGAGCCAATCCGAATGTCGACTTGGATTTGTCCAAGCTCTAATCGGTGACTGCCGCCCGCATGTGACATCGCGCAGCCTGGGGGAATGAATTCTTCACTCCCGCAGGCTGTCTGCGTTACTTCCCCGGAGCGACTTCGAACCGCGTTTGATCGCGGCCAAGACGTTTGGCGGCGTACATCGCCTCGTCCGCTTGTCGCACGCACTCCTGCCAGTTCAAGTCCGCGCTGCGAAGGGTGACGACCCCCAGGCTGAATGTCAGCGACGGGTGATCCCGCTCGACATCGTGCCGCAGGGCGGCACGCAGCCGCTCGGCGATCAATGGTGCGTCGTGATGGTCGACTTCGGAGAGCACGATCAGGAACTCGTCGCCCCCCCAGCGCCCGGCACAGTCGTAAGGCCGGGTCTGTCGGCGCAGTGATTCACCGATCCGCCGCAGCACTTCGTCCCCCGC
>JAYTIB010000982.1:0-7016 GCA_043732205.1 Schlesneria sp.
CATTCGCCCCGGATTTCCCCAGCGCGGCTTGAGCTCGCAGCAGATCCGGCAATGCCAGGCCCGTCATGCCCAAAGCGCCAACCTTCAGAAAGTCCCGCCGGCTTGAGCCGTTGCAGCACGATGAATTGCGTGTACCAAGAATGTCGAGCATCGTCGGGGGTTTCTCCAAGTCGCCAGAGACTACCAGTCGGAGATCGGCGATTCCAGATGAAGCGCCACTGTGAAATCGTTTAACCCGGAGCCATCGGCGACGGAAGAGCCCCGTTGAGAAGTGAGAGCGTGTGAATCTTTCGAGTTCAGTCGCGCGCCTGCACAAGCTGTTGCGTTGGCTTTAGCCGACGCGGCACGACATCTTGCGTGGGTTGAAACCCACGCTACAAAGATTCACAACCTCTGAGCCGTGGCAACCGCCGCCGTCGCCGGTGGCTCCGGGTTAAACGAATGTTTGGGCGACGTCATCCGACCTCAAACTCATTCGCCCTCATTCGAGGCCCGGCTTCGCGCCGGTGCGGAATTGCACTAGAACGCGGGCGATCCCCAGGCCGTGGAGCGTCGTGCATGTCCGAGTCACCGATCCCCTACAGTATTCGCGTTAGTCCGCGCGCGCGGTATTTGCGGTTTCGGGTCACCGTCGACAAGGGACTCGAAGTGGTCGTGCCGCGCGGGTATGACCAGCGACGGATACCGGAAGTGCTCAGCACGAATCAGCACTGGGTGCAGTCAGCCCTGCGGCGGGTTGATGAAGTTCGCCAGCGGCAATCGGCCGCGCCAACGGAAACCATCCCGACAGTGATCACGCTGGCCAGCGTTGGCCGCACCTGGCATGTCGAAACGGTCGCGTCGCGAGCGCGGTCGGTGATCATCGAAGAACCGGCCCCCGACCGATTGATCGTGCGCGGGCGCATCGACGATGCCACGTTGTGTGAGGCGGCGCTGCAGCGCTGGGTGATGCGGCAGGCTCACGACATCCTGATCCCGTGGCTCGGCCGGGTCAGCCGCGAGATCGGCATTCCGTTCACCAAGACGGCGATCCGCAAACAGAAGAGCCGCTGGGGAAGCTGCTCGCGCATCGGGACGATCAGTCTGAACTCGAAGCTGCTCTTCATCGACCCGGACCTGGTCCGCTACATCCTGATCCACGAGTTGTGCCACATCCGCGAGATGAATCACTCGGCCCGGTTCTGGAAGCTGGTCTCCATCTATTACAGGCCGTACAAGCAGGCCCATCCCAAGCTGACCGTGGCCTGGCGAACCATGCCGCGCTGGGTGGGATGAAGCGATCGCTTGGTGTGTGGCTGGGGGCGGCGCTTCGCCGCCCCCAGCCACACAATTCGCGAAGTTAATTCGCACCGGTTCCTTAGCCGAGTGGCGAAGCTCGCTGTGTGACGGCCCGTTAGACCGACAGCGCAGACCTGACAGTGGTCGTGGTGGTTTTAGCCCGGAGGGCGGCAGATCGTAGCCCACGGCGCAAGCCGTGGGTGGAGTGGCGAAGATGGCGCATGAGCCCGGAGGGCGACACTTCGATGAACCTTCAGCGTCCTTCATTGTGTCGCCCTCCGGGCTGATGGGAGACTGCTGCCGATCTCCCACGGCTTGCGCCGTGGGCTACGATCTGCCGCCCTCCGGGCTGAAGGGCTGTCGCCAGTCTTCAGCCACGAAACGGCCACGTGAGCGCTGCAGGTCTACGATGCTCCCCTTCGAACGTCGAGAGACCATGCTCCCAATTCCGGGCGATTTCCCCGCCAGCGATCCCCGGCCATGTCGAGCCAGCAGACTCCCCGGATATACTGTCGCACTCCTGCCAGTGCTTCCGAGAGAGTATTCAACGGGCCGAGTGACGAACATGAAACGATTGACCTGCGCCACCCGTCTCCTGCTGCTGAGTCTGCTGGCTTTCGGTGGCCGGGTGACAGTCGCGGACGAACGCGATGAGTTCTTCGAAACCAAGATCCGACCGGTCCTCGTGAGCACATGCCTGCGTTGTCATGGCGAGCTGAAGTCGTCGGCGATGCTGCGAATCGACTCGCGCGACGCCCTGCTGAAAGGGGGCGAATCCGGTCCGGCCATCGTGCCGGGGAAGCCCGAGGAGAGCCGGCTGATCCGGGCGATTCAGCGGCACGACGATGTCGCGGCAATGCCGCCGGAAAAGGACAAGGCGCTGCGGCCGGATCAAGTCGCCACGTTCGTCGCGTGGGTCAGGGACGGAGCGGTCTGGCCGGCAAAGACCGCCCGCTTCGAAGTTGCCAAGCACTGGGCGTTTCAACCGATCCGTGATGTCCCCGCGCCGGACGTACCGGACAAGGCATGGACCAAGAGCAGCATCGATCCCTTCATCCGCGCCAAGCAAGAGGCCGCGCGTGTTGCCCCGGCTCCGGCGGCCGACAAGCGGACGCTGATTCGCCGAGCGACCTTCGATCTGACCGGCCTGCCGCCGACACCGGATGAAGTCCAGGCATTCGAAAGCGATGATTCACCAAGGGCCTTTGAAACAGTCGTCGATCGGCTGCTCAAGTCGCCGCATTACGGCGAACAGTGGGGCCGGCACTGGCTCGACCTGGTGCGCTACGCGGACACGGCGGGCGAGAACTCCGACCACCCGCTGCCGCATGCGTGGCGTTATCGCAACTGGGTCATCAAGGCGTTCAACGACAACAAGCCGTTCGACGAATTCATCCGGGAACAAATCGCTGGAGACTTGCTCGCCGCGGAGGGACCGGTCGAGCAGTATGCCGATCGGGTTGTCGCGACGGGGTATCTCGCCATCGCCCGCCGATTCGGACACGACATCGACAAGGACATGCATCTCACGCTGGAAGACACGATCGACACGCTGGGGAAATCGGTGCTCGGTTTGACGATCGCGTGTGCCCGTTGCCACGACCACAAGTTCGACCCGATCTCGGACCGCGACTACTACGGACTGTACGGCATCTTCGAAAGCACGAAGTTCTCCTTCCCCGGTTGCGAACCGAAGCAGCAGCCGCGCGACCTGGTCCCGCTATTGCCGCCGGATGAGTTCGCCCGTTCGATCAAACCGGTTCTGGATCGGGCGGCCGCACTCGATGCCTCGATCAAGCAATTGACCGACGACATCGCCGGTTCCGCGCGGAAACTGAAGGAACTGGCGACGAAGAAGGTCACGGCCCTGTCGACCGGCGTCATCGACGATGCCAGTGCCGCGCCGTTCGCGGCGGAATTGAAAGACGGCAAGGCCTCGACCGCAGACATCCCGGTCAAACGGGGTGACGTGATTCAGTTGTCGATCTTGCCGCGCGCCAATCACGGCGCGGACACCACGCTGGTCGAATTCGCAATCACCGAAGTCGGCGGGCGCGAGCGGCAGTGGAATGTCACCGATTTGATCGACGACTTCACGGCCGGGAATCCGCATGCCGATCGACATGGCAACCCGGCGACGTGGGGTTTCTTCGACACGCGCGACGGCTTCGCTTTCCTGCCGGAGAGTCTCGACGTAATCGATGGCAAGCGGGAACTGAAAGCGTGGCGCAATGGTGACACGCCGTCGATCTTCGTCAACACGTCGAAGGAGCCGGTCAAGGTCTGGACGACGCTGCCGGCCCGGTCGTTCTTCATGCATCCCGGTCCGGCGGGTCCGGTCGCGCTCGCGTGGGTCTGTCCGTTCGATGGCTTGGTGAAGATCACAGGGCGCATCGCGGATGGTCATCCCGGCGGCGACGGTGTCGGCTGGAACCTCGAACAGTTTCACGCGCCATCCCCTGCGGCAACCGCGACGGAACCGGCGGTCGACTTTGCGGGCACCGTCGCGAAGACGGCCGAGCATCGTCTCGCCCTGCAAGCCGCGAAGAAGCATCGCGCCGACATGGCCCCGCAACTGGCCGTCCCGGTCGCGTATGCGGTGGTCGAGGGACAGGCGAAGAACACCCGCCTGCAAAAGCGGGGCGAACCGACCGACCTTGGCGATGAGATCCCCCGCAAGTTCCTCGACGTGCTCGGCGGACAGACGTTGCAGGACGGCAAGACCAGCGGCCGCAGGGAACTGGCCGCGTGGCTGTCGAGTCCCACGAATCCGCTGACGGCGCGCGTCTTCGTGAACCGCGTCTGGCAGGGACACTTCGGCCGCGGGCTGGTCACGACTCCCAACGATTTCGGTTCACGCGGTTCTCCACCCACGCATCCGGAATTGCTGGACCATCTCGCCACGGAATTCATCCGCAGCGGTTGGAACGTGAACGCCCTCCATCGCCGCATCATGCTGAGTGCGACGTACCAGATGTCTTCGACGCCGGGTGTCGCCGCCCCGCCTGAACTCTATGCCGCCTTCCCGCGACGGCGTCTGACGGCCGAAGAGTTGCGCGACGCGCTGCTGCTGGTCAGCGGTCAACTCGACTCGCTCCCCGGCGAGGCGCATCCCTTCCCACCGGAATCAACCTGGGGATTCACCCAACACGGCCCGTTCGCCGCCGAGTACGACACGCTCAAGCGGTCGGTCTACGTCATGCAGAAGCGGAACCGGCGCACGCGGTTCTTCTCGCTGTTCGACGGCCCCGATCCGAACACCAGCACGCCGGTGCGCGACGTGACGATCGTGCCGACGCAGGCGCTGTTCTTTCTCAATGACCCGTTCCTGCACGCCAGCGCCGAGAAACTTTCAGCCCGGCTTGCAACCGCGCCGACCGATCGGGACAAGCTCGATCTGGTCCACCGCATCCTGTTCGGACACCCGCCCACCGAAGACCAACTCACCGACGCGACCGAGTTCCTGCGCGACAACCCGTGGCCCGCTCTCTGCCGGGTGCTGCTGAGCAGCAACGAGTTTCTCTTCGTGGACTGAGCGCCGCGCATTGGGGGTCGGGTGTTCAAATTTCAAAATTGGCCGGACCAGCGACTCTCCATCATCAACACCCGTCTCCGGCCAATTTTGAAACTTGAACACCCGACCCCAGAGCAGCCCGCATCCGCTTTGAAAATAAGGAATCACAGTCATGTGTGACAAACACGAATCATCGAGACAACTGGCCTCCAGACGCCAAGTCCTGCGATCCGCCGTGGCGGGGTCGCTGTTGATGCCCGGCCTCTTGCAAGAATTGCTGGCGGATGACTCCGCACCGGGTGCGGCGAATGATCCGCTGGCCGCGAAGCAAAGCCATTTCCCCGCGAAGGCCAAGCATGTCATCTTCCTGTTCATGACGGGGGGCGTGTCGCATGTCGATTCGTTCGACCACAAGCCCCGGCTCTACCAGGATGTCGGCACGGAAGTGAAGCTCGATCATCCCGAGATCAAGAACCGGCCGGGCTATGAACGGATCTTCCTGAAGCGTCCGCAGTGGGAGTTTCAAAAGCATGGCGACTGCGGGACCGAAGTCAGCACGCTCTTCCCGCATGTCGCGGGCTGTGTCGACGACATCGCGCTGATCCGCTCGATGCACACCGATCACTCGAACCATTACAACGCGACGCTCGGGATGCACACCGGATCGTTCGCGTTCGCGCGCCCCAGCCTCGGTGCGTGGACCAGCTACGGCCTCGGAACTGAGAACCGCAACCTGCCGTCGTTCGTCACGATCGCGCCGGCTCAGACGTATGCCGGCACGCAGGTCTACGCCAGCGACTTTCTGCCCGGTGCCCATCAGGGAACGCTCGTCGTGCCGGGGGCCGAGCCGATCGCCAATGTCGCGCCGCGCGTCGGCCGGCCCCAGCAGGAAAAGGAACTGGCGGCGCTCGCGAAGATGAACCAAAAGCATCTGGCGGGACGCGGCGACGATCCGCAACTGGCCGCGCGGATCAAGACGTTTGAAACCGCGTTCGGCATGCAGATGGCCGTCCCCGACGCCTTCGATCTGACGAAGGAAACCGACGCCACGTTGCAGCTCTACGGGTTGCCACGCGGCAGTTCCGCCGGCTTCGCCTGGCAATGTCTGATGGCCCGGCGGTTGGTCGAGCGGGGTGTGCGGTTCATCGAGCTGATCGACACCGGATCGTCGGGCAACTGGGATTCGCACGGCGACATGCTGGATCACGCCCGCCTGGCGAAGAACGTCGACCAACCGATCGCGGCGCTGCTGAAGGATCTGAAGTCGCGCGGTCTGCTCGACGAAACACTGGTCGTGTGGACGACCGAGTTCGGCCGGACGCCGTTCAACAACACGGCCGACGCCAAGGGTCGCGAACACCACAACTGGGCCTTCTCTTCATGGCTCGCCGGCGGCGGCGTGAAGCGCGGCATGGTGCATGGCGAGACGGACGAACACGGTATCCGCGTGGCCAAGGACGGCGTCCACGTCCACGACTTCCACGCCACGATCCTGCACCTGATGGGCCTCGACCACACGAGACTCACCTACCGCCACAGCGGCCGCGATTTCCGGCTGACCGATGTGCATGGCAACGTGGTTCAGGATGTGCTCGCATGAAGACACGAACGAACGGCGCATAGTGAGTAGTGAGTAGTGAGTAGTGAGTAGTGAGTAGTGAGTAGTGAGTAGTGAGTAGCGAGTAGTGAGTAGTGAGTAGTGAGTAGCGAGTAGCGAGTAGCAAATGACGAGTGACGGCCGTTGACCCGAAGCGGATCGGCCTCGTCAACGCGTTTCTGGAATCGCACAAGGATTGAGATCCCGGCATGGAACATTCCACTTCGCGATCGGCCTGGCCGTTTGGCTTTGCCATTTTTCTGGGGGCCTGGCTGGTCTTTCAGATTCAGCCTTTGATGAGCAAGCTGATCCTGCCGTGGTTTGGTGGGACTCCGCAGGTCTGGACTGTGTGCCTGCTCTTCTTTCAAACGGTGCTGTTTGCCGGATATGTCTTCGCGCATCTGCTCGAGCGGTACTGCCCGCCGCGCTGGCAGGCGATGTTGTATGTCGGGTTGCTGGCCGGTGCGGTCGTGATCACTCCGGTCCTGCCGACGAATGACTGGCGGCCGACTGGGCAGGCCGATCCGACCGTGCAGATCCTGCTGCTGCTGTTGCGGTTCATCGGACTGCCGTACCTGCTGCTGTCGGCGACGGGGCCGTTGTTGCAGGTCTGGCATCACCGGGTCG
>JAYTIB010000983.1:0-7015 GCA_043732205.1 Schlesneria sp.
GCAAGCCTTTGAGCGAGTCGTCGATCGACTGCTCGACTCGGTCCATTTCGGTGAGCGGTGGGCGCGGCATTGGCTCGACCTGGTGCGGTACGCGGAAACGCGCGGGCACGAGTTCGAGCCGATCATCCCCAACGCCTGGCAGTTCCGCGACTATGTGGTTCGGGCACTGAACGCGGATGTTCCGTATGACCGGTTTCTGACGGAGCACATCGCGGGAGACTTGATGGAGCCGCGATGGAGGCAGGAGGGACCAGGCGCGGGGCAAGTCGCGGGACCAGCGCCTGCCGTCGCCGTTGGCTCCGGGTTAAACGAAGGCAAGTTGCGGCCTCGCGTGAATGAATCGGTGCTCGGAACCGGCTTCTGGTTTTTGGGCGAAGAGGTTCACTCGCCGGTCGATATCCGCAAGGACGAGACCGACCGGATGGACAACCGGCTCGACGTGATGACGAAGACGTTTTTGGGACTGACGGTCGGCTGCGCCCGATGCCACGATCACAAGTTCGATGCGATCTCGCAGCGCGATTACTATGCGCTCGCGGGGTTCCTGATCAGCGGCAGCTATCGGCAGACGCGGGTTCAAACGGCCGAGAACGATCGACAGATCGCGGCGAAACTCGACGAGTTGCGAACGTCCGCGCGGCGCGAGGTTTCCAAGATTCTGACCGAACACTCGAAGGCCACGCTGGCGAAACTCGATCAATATCTGTTGACCGCGCGGCAGGCCGTCATCGACGGAGTGACGCTCGAAGCGATCGGCGCGACCCCGAACGGCAAGAACGACAAAGATGTCGTCTTCGCCGACTTCGAGGGTGATTCCTACGGCGGTTGGAAGACCGAAGGGACCGCGTTCGGAGACCGGCCACCCACAAAGGCCGACAATGTCTACAACGCTCCGCTCGAAGGTTTTCAGGGCGAGCGACTCGTGAACTCACACCGCAATGCCGTCGAAGGGGCCAACACCGCCGCCGCGCGCGATGCTCAAACGGGACGACTGATCTCGCCGAACTTCACGATCAACCACAACGTCATCCGGTTCCTGATCGGCGGTGGTGCGCATGCCGGACGAACGTGCGTCAATCTCGAAGTCGACGGCAAGACTGTTCGGACCGCGACCGGGCAGAACTCGGGAGCGTTGCGTGCCGAACAGTGGCAGGTCGGCGATCTGCGCGGCAAGCAGGCGAGAATTGAAATCGT
The DNA here is from genome assembly GCA_043732205.1 of Schlesneria sp. Classification (GTDB taxonomy): domain Bacteria; phylum Planctomycetota; class Planctomycetia; order Planctomycetales; family Planctomycetaceae; genus Schlesneria. Next base: position 1,195 of record JAYTIB010000983.1, read on the forward strand.
CGACTCCGAACGGGGCGGATGGGGACACATCCTCGTCGATCAGATCGTCTTCTCCAACGATGCCGCGTCGACCGATGCGGCGATCGCGCCGAAGCAACTCGCCGAGTCCTCGCGACAAAAGGTGAACGCGCTGGCGACTGAGAAGAAACTCGATGCCGCCACCTTGTCCCGGTGGTGCGTGGAGCTCGCCATTGCGAAGTCGGACTCGAAACACTTGCTACACAGTTTCGTGACTCAGGACGGTTCGTCGCCAGCCAACGCCCCCAAGACAACGGAACCCGCGGTCGAGTCACGTCCACCGGGATTGGTTGTCGACTTCAGTGCTCCGCAACCGGGCGACCTGATTCAGAACGGAGTGTCGTTCGGCCCGCGCCCCACACGGCAGGGCGACCTGCAATTCCAGACTGCCAACGGCAAAACGGACCTGCAAGTCACGACGGTTGGAGGATGGGAGCGAGACCTGTTCTGGAAGGATCTCAAACTGGCCGGGGGAACCGAAGACGATCACGGCGGCCTGGGAAGCTGGCATCGGCACGGCCGGATGGTCCGCACGCCCGAATTCACATTGACCGGAGACCGGTTGTCGTATTTGGTGCGAGGGTCCGTCCGCGCGTATGCCTCGGTGAATTCCCATCTGGTGGTGGCGGGCCCACTGCACGGGTCGGTGCAGCGTGAGTTCAAACACGCGGACAATCAATGGCACTGGGTCGCCCACGGATTGGAACTGTACCGCGGTCACCGACTGCATGTGGAGTTCACACCGGGCGACGATGGAGAATGCTGTGTGGCGATGGTCGTGCAAAGTGACGCTGCACCGAAGCTGCCCGACCTGACTCTCGACCTGCCGGGCCTGCCTGCTACGGACTCCACCGCCAAGCGAGCCAGCCTGTGGCGGGGACACTTTGAGACTGCGATTGCCGCGCTGCAACGACAGCACGCTCAGCCCGCGACTGCGACGGCATCACGTCCCGAAGCGGTTCTCACCAATTGGATCCTGGAACACCGCAATCTGTTCGCGACGCCGGATGGTCTGGCGTTGCTCGAAAAGCGCCTGACCGAACTCCGCGATGAAGAGACCCGACTGGCCACCCAGGTCCAGTGGGAGTCGCAGTTGGCGCCGGCGATGCTCGATGGCAACGGGGTCGATGAGTTGTTGTTGATTCGCGGCAACTCCAGCACGCCGCGCGATGCGGTGCAGCGGCGGTTCCTCGAAGCGTTGGGCGGCGGTGAAACTCCGCAGACCGAGAGCGGCAGTGGTCGCATGGCACTGGCCCGGCAGATGATTCAGAGCCCGCTGGCGGCGCGTGTCGCCGTGAACCGTGTCTGGCATCACCTGTTTGGACGGGGCATCGTTCCGTCGGTCGACAACCTGGGGGTGCTCGGTCAGGCACCGACTCATCCCGAGTTGCTCGATCATCTGGCGACACAGTTCGTAAAGGACGCATGGTCCACCAAGCGGCTCATCAAGTCGCTGCTGCTCAGCCGGACCTATCAAATGTCGAGTCATCCCACGGAGCCCGCCGATACGGCCGATCCCAACAACCTGCTCTGGCATCGCATGCCGATCAAGCGGCTGGAAGGCGAGGTCATCCGCGATTCGCTGCTGGCGGTCTCGGGACGATTGGACCGGACGACGTTCGGCCCCAGCGTGCCGATTCACCTGACGCCGTTCATGGAGGGACGCGGTCGTCCCGCGGGCGGACCACTCGATGGCAACGGCCGCCGGAGCATCTACATCGCGGTGCGGCGCAATTTCCTCTCACCGATGATGCTGGCCTTCGACACCCCGTCACCGTTCTCGACCGTGGGCCGGCGCACCAATTCCAACGTGCCGGCGCAGGCTCTGATCCTGATGAACGATCCCCTGGTCATCGACCTCGCCAAGCGCTGGGCCGACCGGCTGCTGGCCGATCCGTCGCAATCCGCAGAACAACGAATCGATGCCCTGTACCTGACCGCGTTCGCCCGCAAGCCGACCGATGCCGAACAGTCCGAAGCCTTGGGATTCCTCGACTCCCAGAGCGCCCGCTTCGGCATCCCCGAGCCTCAGCGGCGCACATCCCCGCAAGCCTGGGCCGACCTGTGCCACGTGCTGTTCAATCTCAAAGAATTCGTGTTTGTCGAATGACCGCGAATCTTGGAATCCTCCACTTACATCAGGAACCGACCACCGTGTGGTTTACCGAGAATCCCTGGCCGCCGATGTTGATTGCCGCATTGGCCGCGGTCGTGTTCCTGATGATGTGGAGCGGCAATCGTCGCGGACTGCATTTCGTGCTGGCGGTCGCCTGCCTGCTGGCCGGCGCCGGGATCTATCTGTTGGAAAAGGTGATCGTGACCGAGGGCGAGCGGTTGCAGCAGCGGGTGGTTCAGTTGTGCTTCGACTTCCGGGACAAGAAGCCCGAGGTCGTCGGCTATGTCTCCGACTCGTTTCCGCAGTTGAAAGATCTGTTCACCGAAGCGCTGGCCACGGTCACGATCCAGTCGGATCTGCGGATGAGTGACTTTCAAGTCAAGTTGACCGACGACAACTCGCACGGCTCCGTCCGTTTCCGCGCGAACGCCACGATCAATGTCAGCGGGTATGGCGATGTCGGCTACCAACCGGCACAACTGGAGTTGGTGTTCCAACGCGAAAAGGGCGAATGGAAGATCATCGAGATCAAGCGGTTCAACCCGATCAACGGGAAGGAACTCGACGTGCTGCAACGCTCGGCCGGTTGATGCGGATTCCGGATTAGGACGGGCGCATCAAATATCGCCGTAGCATGGACGCCTCGTCCGTGCGGCCCAAATCGACCGATGGCCACGTTTTTCGCACGGACGAGGCGTCCATGCTACGGTCGGCTCTCGCCAATTCCCGACCCCCTCGTTCAGAAGATGCTGTACACCACGACCTGAAACATCAGCGCCAGCCAGGCCCAGATCCGCAGGTCTTCGTACCATTGGCAACGGCGGCCGGGGGGCGTGACCTGCGCGGTGGGGAGTTGCACCACCCAGCCCATCATCCCCAGCAGCAGGCCGAGGAACAGCCAGCGCGCCGCCCACAACGGGACGCGCAGCAACTGGTCGCGGATCGCGTCGCCGATCCAGTGCAGGATGGTCATGGAGCGGCCTCCGTTGGCTTCCACTCCCAGAGGGAATAGCGCCGCTTCTCGGGGGCGTCCGGCCGCGCGAAGTAACTGAACAGCCACGTCAGCAGGACCGTCGCCAGGAAGGCCCAGATCGAGTAGTACAGGTATGCCTGACCAATTCGAAACAACGGGCGAGATCCCAACCACTCCGCGATCATCGGTTGGTTGAGCAGGAACAGGCTGACCGATGTGAAGACGCCGCCGATGAAGCCGACCAGCGCCCCCCCGGCCGTGTTCCGGGACGACAGCATCCCCAGCAGGAGGACACCCAGCGTCGGTCCGACGACGAACGACATCAGGGTCTGGAAGATCGTGTAGATCCCCTCTTCGAACGCCGTCAATTGGAAGGCGAAGTAGACCGCCCACAGCACGAAGCCGATCGTCGTCCAGCGGCCGATTTGCAGCATCAAGCCCTCATCGGCGTTCGGCCGGTAATAGCGCTTGTAGAAATCGTTCACGTAGATCGTGGTCGCCGAGTTCAGGTACGAATCGACACTCGACATCAGCGCCGCCAGAAACGCCGCCACGAACACACCGCGCCACCCTTCACCCAGCAAAGTTCCCACCAGTTTCGGCAGGGCCTGATCGGCATCGGCGTGACCGAGTTCCGGGAACTTGACCAGCGCGATCAAGCCGGGCACCGCCACGATGAACGGGATCAGGTTCTTGAGCAGCGCGCCGGCGACATACGCCGCCTTGGCGTCGTACTCGGACTTCGCCCCGAGAGACCGTTGGACGATGCACTGGTTCCCAATCCAGTAACCCGGACTGACCACCAGCGCCAGGCCGAACAGGATTGCCGGCCACGGTCCCGGTGACGGCGAATCGACCGGCTGCACGAGCGACAGGTGATGCGATGTCCGATCGGCGGCGCGTCGACCGGCGGCCCCGTTCGTCGGAGCGTCATCATTCGCCGCGTCCGCAGGATTCGCTTCTTTGGCCCGTTGCTTCTGCGCGTGGACGGCGTCGTGAACCTTGTCCACGAACGGTTCGAACCCGCCCATTTCGACAATGCCGACGACCAACACCATCAGGCACCCGGCGATCATCACCACGCCCTGCAGGACGTCCGTGTACACGACCGCGCGCAGACCGCCGGACCAGGTGTAGGCACCGACCAGCAGCGCCGTGACGAGGATCGAAACCGACATGTCCCAGTTCGCCAGCGTATGCATGAACTTGGCCGCCGCCAGCAGCATGACCCCCAGGTTGCAGGCCATGAGCAGCAACCAGCAGGCCGCCACGACGGAACGAAGCGGGGCACTGAACCGGCGTTCGAGGTACTCGGGGATCGTCGTCACACCGCACCGCCAGAGATGCGGGATGAACACAAACGCGGCGAGCAACATCGCGGGGACGCATCCGATCCACTCGAAGTTTCCCATCACCAAGCCGTAGCGATAGGAATCTCCGCCGTTGCCCACCAAGTCCGTGCCGCCGATGTCGGTCGCGACCAGCGACATGCCGACCGCCCACCACGGCAGCGATCGTCCCGCCAGAAAAAAGTCCGATCCGCTGCGGACGTAACTTCCCACCCAAAAGCCAATCGCCATCGTGGCGCAGAGATACGCCAGGATGACAAGGTAATCGACGGGACTGAGGAAATTCGTCATGGGGACGGAGACAACGAAAGATGGAATCGTGGCCGGAACTCAATTGCCGCGACAGGCCACCGGAAGAAACTCACCAGTCCACCGACTCTGCCTCGTCTACGGCGACGGGAGCTTAGCAACGATGGCGGATGGCGGCTACTGAACTTTGGCACTGAGGCCAAGGCGGACATCAAGAGCGACTAAATGCTCGCGGCGCGGCGCTCAATCGGCATCAATTGTTCGTTGCCGATGCGGCGCGTCCGGGTTGGGGCTTGGGACAACGAACTCCAATCCAAGATAAGGGCATCCCCACAAAATAGACATGCCATTGCCGCAGGGACATTGGACGCGATGCCGTAGTCCCGTTTGAGATTCGATTGCAGAAACAAATTCCCCGAAGGTCATCCGGCTCACAGAAAACTCAAGGACGTGATCTTCGTATTCGAAAGGGAAGCGAAGAGATCTCAAACCGGTCGTGCGATATAAGTCCGTCCGCAGCGACTGGCGAAGCTCCCCAATGGTGATCTCGTTGCGGGGAACCTCGAAGACGGCGGCTGGGAGTCGATCTTGAGGTTTGACAGGCAGCACTACACAGACACCAACCGTGATCAAGAAACAGCCGAATCGAATGGCCCGTCGCGTCCACCCGACAGCCGGGTCCAACTTCGGGGATTTGCGGGCAAGAATCCTCCAAGCGTAAACCGGCAAGAGAAACACAGACAGAAACAGCAGTTCAAAAGAGAGCATGGACACGACCGCACCAGCGAGTACACCCGTCAGGCTGTTCCACATCAGAGACCAATGCCACGGTTTCATTGCCAGGCTCGTTGAGTTACCACGTCCCAGATGGAAATTCGGTCATCCAGTCGCGGGATTCTATCTCATCACCGGCAGAAAGGTGATTTCAGTGACGTAAGCAGGGCCGCTCAATTCGTCAATGTGCTGCCTCCGCCTGTCGCATCACGCGCAGGATGTTGCCGCTCATGATTTGATGGATCTCGACTGCTGAGTAGCCGCGGTCGAGCAGTGCCTGCGTGATCACGGGGTAGGTCGAGACATCCTCCAACTGGCGCGGGACGATGGGGATGCCGTCGA
>JAYTIB010000984.1:0-2645 GCA_043732205.1 Schlesneria sp.
CTCCGCCGACGGGACGCGGGATGTCATCACGTTCTCTCCGACAGCGGCAAGAAGGGACGGGGTGCTGGTCCGATGTAGTCCGCCATCGGACGGATCAAGCGATTGTCCGCGCGCTGTTCCATCACATGCGCCGCCCAGCCGGACGTTCGCGAGAAGACAAACAACGGGGTGAAGAACAGTGTCGGAATCCCGAGGAAATGGAAGGCACTGGCGCTGTAGAAGTCCAGGTTGGGAAACAACCGCTTCTCGCGACGCAGGACCGCTTCGATCCGTTCGGAGACTGCGTACAGCCGGGTGTCGCCCACGTCCGCGGCCAGTCGGGCGGCCCAGCGCTGGATCACATCCGACCGGGGGTCCGCCGTGCGATAGACACGGTGGCCGAATCCCATGATCTTGGCCCGCTGGCGCAGCAATTCCATCACACCCCGTTCGGCGTCATCGGGCGTGGCGAACTGTTCGATCAGCGCAAACGCGGCTTCGTTCGCGCCGCCATGCAATGGACCGCGCAGGGTGCCGATGGCGGCGGTGATGGCCGAATGAAAGTCCGACAGTGTGGACGTCACGACGCGCGCGGTGAACGTCGAGGCGTTGAATTCGTGTTCGGCGTACAGGATCAGCGCGACATCCATCACCCGCTGATGGGTCGCGGCGGGGGCTCGGCCGTGCAGCAGCCACAGGATGTGTCCGGCGATCGAATCCGCGTCGGTGTCGGTGTCGATTCGGGTTCCGGTCGAGTGATACCAGTGCCAGTACATCAGCATCGACGGGAATGCCGCCAGCAACCGGTCGGCCAACTCGAACGGTCCCTGCGACGGGCCTTCCGGTTCTAGGCAGCCGAGCGCCGAGCAACCGGTCCGCAGGACATCCATCGGATGCGTTGACGGGGGAAGTTGTTCGAGGACGATCTTCAGCGGTGCGGGCAGACCGCGCAGTCCCCGCAGCGTTTGGCGGTATTCTTCGAGTTGCGATGGCGTCGGCAACTCGCCGCGCATCAGCAGCCAGGCGACCTCTTCAAATGTCGCCTGCTCCGCCAGGTCTTCGATCGAATAGCCGCGGTATGTCAGTCCGCAACCTTCAACGCCGACGGTCGAAAGCGACGTGCGCCCGGCGACAATTCCCTCCAAACCGGCACTCATCGGATGGTCTCCTGTTTCCATGGTTTGATCATGATTCGCGATCCAGCCGGGCTTCAAGTGCGTCGTAGTCGAGAACATCGTACAAGCCGGCCCGCGTCTGCATGGCGCGGAGCAGCTTCTTCTGCGTCCCGTCCGTCCGCAACGTCTCGTACACCCGCACCGCGGCGGCACTCATCGCGCGAAACGCCGTCAGCGGATAGAGCACGAGTCGGATACCAAGGTCGCGGAGCTGATCCCGATTCAGCAGTTGCGTCCGGCCGAACTCGGTCATGTTCGCCAGCACGGGGACGCGCAGCGCTTCGGCGAAGCGTCGAAAGTGATCGGGTTCGGTGAGTGCCTCAGCGAAGATGAGATCGGCGCCCGCTTCGACGTAGCGCGACGCCCGTTCGATGGCCGCTTCCAATCCTTCACCCGCGGCGGCATCGGTGCGGGCCATGATGACCAACCCGGAATCCGATCGGGCATCCACGGCCGCCTTCAGCCGTCCGACCATGATGTCTGTCGTGACGAGTTGCTTGCCCGGCCGGTGGCCGCAGCGCTTGGCATCGACCTGGTCTTCGAGATGAATCGCCGCGACGCCGGCTCGCGACATCTCACGCACCGTGCGCGCAATCGTGAGCGGGCTTCCCCAGCCGGTATCGCAATCGACGAGCAACGGCAGTTCCGTCGTGGCCGTAATTCGGCGGGCGTCTTCAAGAACATCATTCAGCGAAGTCATCCCCAGATCGGGGAGCCCGAACGAGGCATTCGCCACACCCGCTCCGGAGAGGTACAACGCCCGGAATCCCGCCCGCTCGGCCAGCCGCGCACAGTAGGCGTTGATCACACCCACGACCTGCAACGGCCGCTCGGCGTCGATCGCCTGTCGAAACCGTTGACCGGGAGATTCCAGCATCTGTCGACTCCGCTGACTGTGGGACCGTGCGCGACCAAACAAGGTGAACGCGCCGCGGAATTCACTCTGACACAGTCGCGATGAAATCACCACCGAACGACGTTCGGAGCCACGCCGACGGTGTGCATCTCAAGACTGGGTGAATTCGGATGAACGGATTGTTTTCTACTCAGAAGGAGGAAGGTGGGCGGCAGATGAATGACTGTCCCCATACAAGCACGACGCGCAAGCGAGTGTGTGTGAGTGTGTGTGCCTGAAAACTCACTCACTCGCTTGCGCGTCGTGCTTGTATGCCGATTCCTGCCGTTCGCCGAAGAGCAGCCGCAACTCCAACAGACTTGGAAGAACGGCTCTTCGGAGTCCACCCCGAATCGTGACGCACACCCCCGGGCGCCGAACGGGACGGATTGCCAGTCGCGAACCACCGCCGAACGCGACGTCAATGCACGGAGGACGCGGTCCCGCTCACATCACCGAGAAGTAGTTCTCGCAGGCGAAGTCGAGCGCCTCGGGGGTCAGTCGCACCGGCTGGCCGAGATACTGGCAGTAGAACTTGACCTGCAGCAGCAGATCGCGGGGCTGGCAGGCGCGCAGCGGTCGCTTCACCGGCGCGT
>JAYTIB010000985.1:0-7011 GCA_043732205.1 Schlesneria sp.
GAGAGAATCGGCACCGAACAATCCGGCGGCTGACACGGCCCGGCTCACCGATGCGTGCTCACACATCGGTACGCCGTTCAGGCCGATCGGGGTGGACGATCGAGGCCCGCGCGATGGTCTTCCAGCAGGCTGCGCCGATTGCCGGCGCGCGGAAGCGATCCACAGCAGGCACTGATGACGTATGGAGCGGGTGGCAAAGCCAGCCGCTCGGTGTGGGATGACCGTTTGTCCACCGGGAGTGGATCTGCCGGCGCGTCCGGAGCGCGACGGCACGCCGGTCCGGAACAAGGTGTCGACGGAGCCAGCACGCCGGGCGTCAAGTCACCGGACAGCAACGGATCGGGCAACGAGGCATCCGACAAGAGCGACCGGGTTCCGCCCATAGTTTGCAAGCGGTGATGCAGATAATCGCCGCAACTGGCATGAACCGTCGCGGAACCGTCCCCGGTCCACACTCCCATCGCGGCCACGACCACCATCCACAACGGGACTCGCCCGCCGGAGTGTGACACAGACTGTGATAGCGGAGACATGGCCACCGAACCGGTTTTTCTCGACGATGCCGACTTCATTCCCAACCGTCAAACGGCGAGCGTACGCAGTATAGAAGCCGTCCGTTGGAAGGGTCAATCAGCTCCCTCAAAAGTTCACGCCTTCGCCGTAACCGCTGTGCGACGGACGTCCGTGTCCGTCGATTGGCGGTGATTCCGTTGCGCGACAGAGGCCGTCATGCTCGCGCTGTTGCCCGACCATCGCGAGTTCTTGGTGTCGTTCCGTGGTGACGTCACGTGTGATGTACCGCCGCACGTTGCCGCCTCCCCAACAATTGCGTTTCGCTTCTCTGCACACACCCTACCGAACTGGATTAGGCTTGCCTGGATTTCTGTCCGTCGTTGTCGTCTGCGTACCACTGCCTTGGGGCGAGGTTGTCATGGTCGTCTGCGTTTGCGTCTGTGCGGCGGGTTGCAGAGCCGAACGAATCGAGACGAATCGGCTCAGAAGATCGAACCAGAACGGTGCGCCAAACGAGATCGCGATTGCGGTCAGGATGATTCCGAAGAATTTCGTCGCCCACCAATCGCAGCCCTTGGGGGTTTTCCAGTCGACTTGCTCCCAACCAATCGCTAGGCGGGATTTCTCCGCTCCATTCTCAAGCGTTGCGAGTTGCTCGCGTGCCTTCTTACCATCCGTGTCTCGCTTGCCTTCTGCCTTTGTGAGTTCAGCTTGGGCATTCGTCTTCAAGACTTGAGCATTTGCCACCGCCGTCTTCTTGGCTGTGTCATCTGGAGCAGCAATCAATTCGCTTTGGGCCTTGGCGAGTGTTGTTTCAGCAAGTTCCACTGTCTTTCTAGGTTGGGCCAGGGCGTCATTCCGATCCTTGTTTTCAGCCATTGCCATCTCTACGACACCCTTTCGCAGTTCCTCGTCTGTACTGAGCTGCTTGAGGATCGCGATCGTGTCCACGTTCATGGAACTCGCGACGAAGACGGCCAGCCCGAGAATGGTCAGATTGGTCCATCGCTTGTAGAGCCCGGTCAGTCGTTCCATTCTCGCATCGAACCAGGCTTCCAATTCTTGCTGGAAGCGAACCATGTCGCCCTGGGCCTGATCCGCGAGTGCTTTCAATCCGGTCTTGAGCTGTTTATCCCCATGCTCCGGCGAACCAACAGGATGTGTCGTCTCGCCGCCTATCGCTGCTGTCCTCGCAGTCACTACTTGGGCCGGGACATTCAGTGTCGCATTATCAATGAGCGATTTCAGGCTCGTTTTCGCTTGAACAACAGTCACCGCCTGGCGCGCCTGTGACACTTCGTCGGGTACGGGCTGAACCGTACCTTGATCAACCGGGGCTTTGATAGACGCTAATTGCGTTTGAGCCTCAGTTACAGCGCCAAGCGCCTGTGTCACAGCGGCGCGTGCGGACTGAACTATGGATGGATCAACCTGGGCTTTGAAGGTCACTAATTTCGCTTGAGCCTCAGTCACGGCCTTGCCCGCATTTGACACGGCCTCAAGTGTGGGCGGACCTGTGGCTTGATCAGTTTTGATAGTCGCCAATATCGCTTGAACCTCAGCCAGAGTTTCGTGCGCCTTTGACACAACGCCACGTGCGGATTCATCTGCGGCTTGAACGACCTGGGCTTCGATATTTGCTAAATCCTTTTGAGCCCCAGTCACAGCCGCGCTCGCCATTGACACAGCCTCAGATGTGGGCGTACCTGGCGCTAGAGCAAACCGGGCTTCAACAGCCGCTAGTTTCTTTTGAGCGTCATCGACGTCTCCCTCCGTTGCTGGGTTCGTGGCACCGAACAAGATGTCCATCATGGCCCGGGAGAAGACTTTGGTGGGAAGATACGATGGCAGATTTGAGGTTCCGAACCAAAAGTTCCTATGGGTCGCCGGCTTATCACCGTACTCACCGGGAAAGAGAGCCGAGATCAGCGGATGGTTCCACAGCTTCTTGCACGCTCCCGTTGCATTTGGATCCTGCAACATCTCCCGCAAGCCTTTTTCCAGGTTCTTCGCCCTGGTCTTCAGCCAAGCCTCCAGCGATTCCTTCGCGGCTGAGCAGACAATGCTCAGCAGGGCATAGATGAATGTCAGTCCGATGGCCACATCCAGCATGAGCAACATGACAGTTACTTTCTTTCGTTCGGAGACCGTTGTACTGCTCCACAACAGAGCAGTTCGTTTTGAGGAATTGGACAGGTCGGTTTCGACCGCCCACTTCGGATTGCGTGCGAGCAAAAACTGATCATGTGCCGCAAGTGGAAATCGCCATCGGAATCGGGCGCATGATCGGCCGTCACTGGACTCTTTTGGTCGAGACGATGCGGGCGAAGCGTAATGCACTACGCGATGGAAGTTCAACTCAACACTCCAGAATCGCGGGTTCATCGGCATGTTCGCGAAGCATTTGGCGGACTCTTCGGCGGTGTGGCTACCCAGCGGAACGATCTCGTTTGCGGTGCCGAATCAACTTGTCACGCACGTCTCTCGGGTGAAATTGACGAAAGCCGCGCGGCGTTGATAGCATCCGTCCCATGCCAACCGCCGCTCCACTGTCACTGTCTTCCCCCGTCGTTTGGAATCGTCCGCATTTGCTGGGATTGCAGGGCCTTTCCGCTGCGGAACTGAATCTGATTCTGGACCGCGCGGCGGAATTCAAGCGGTTGCGTGCGGCCGGTGAGACGAAGCTGGACCTGCTGAAGGGGGTCACGATCGGCAACCTGTTCTTCGAGCCGTCGACCCGGACGCGGACGAGTTTCAGCCTGGCGGCGAAGCGGTTGTCGGCGGACACCGTCGACTTCACCGCCTCGGGCAGCAGCCTCTCGAAGGGCGAAACGTTCATTGATACGGCTCGCAACATCGAGGCGATGGGTGTGACGCAGATGGTCGTGCGGCACAGCACGTCGGGGGCACCGCATCATCTGGCGAAGCATCTGCGGGCGGGGATCATCAATGCGGGCGATGGCACTCACGAACATCCCACTCAGGGGCTGCTCGACATTTTCACCATCCGCGAACATCGCGGAGCGATCGCCGGCCTGACCGTGGCGCTGGTGGGCGACATCCTGCACAGCCGGGTGGCCCGTTCGAACATCTGGGGCCTGACGACGCTCGGGGCACGGGTCATCGTCTGCGGCCCGGCGACGCTGATTCCGCCTGAGATCGAACGGTTGGGGGTCGAGGTCAGTCACAGCTTGGACGATGTCGTGCCGCGGACCGATGTGATCAACCTACTGCGAATTCAAGCCGAGCGGCAGCGGAGCGCGTTCTTCCCGTCGATCTACGAGTACGCCCACTTCTTCGGCATGAACGGCAGCCGCGTGCGACGGGCCAGGCCGGACGTGTTGATCCTCGCCCCCGGCCCCATCAACCGCGGGGTGGAATTGACGCCCGATGTGGCGGACGGAGACCGCAGCGTGATCCTCGATCAGGTGACGAACGGCCTGTTCGTGCGAATGGCCTGTCTGTCGCTACTGCATGAGGCGACGAAGCTGAGTCAATCTCATGAGCCCAACGTTGGAGGCACCGGTCAATGAGCAGCCTCCTGATTCGCGGCGGTCGCGTGATTGATCCGGGGCAAGCGATCGACCGCGTCGCCGACGTGTTGATCCGCGATGGTCGCATTGGCGAAATCGGTTCGATCTCCGCCGCGGATGACGTGCTGGATGCGGCGGGATGCATTGTCTGCCCCGGCTTCATCGATACTCACGTCGGTGTGCGCGATCCCGGTTATGAAGAGGATGAGACGACGGCCACCGCCACCGCCGCCGCATTGGCCGGGGGCTTCACCACCATCGCCGCGCTGCCGGACACTCAGCCCGTTGTCGACAATGCGTCGGCGGCCGAATACGTCGTGTTGCAGGCCAAACGCGCCGGAAACTGCCGCGTTCATCCGCTGGGGGCGGTGACTCGCAATCACGGCGGACAAGAGTTGGCGGACTTGGGCCAACTGGCGCGCAGCGGTGCCCTCGCCTTCACCGATTCGCAGTCGGCCATCGCCAGCGCCGAGATCATGCGCCGGGCGCTGGAATACGCGCGAATGTTCGACCGGCCAATCTTCGTGCATCCCCACGATCCCACGCTGACCGCCGGCGGCGTGATGCATGAGGGATATTACTCGACGCTGTTGGGACTGCGCGGCATGCCGGCTGCTGCCGAAGAGATCCTGGTCAGCCGCGACATCGCGCTGGCGGAACTGACCGGCGGACGAATTCACCTGATGTCGATCTCGACCGCGGGCGCCGTGGAACAGGTGCGCCGTGCCAAGCAGCGCGGGATCGCCGTGACGTGTGATGTCACGCCGCATCACCTGGCGCTGACCGATGCGGACATGCAAAACTACGACGCGAATTACAAGGTCCGCCCGCCGCTGCGAAGCGCGGATCACGTCGCGGCGCTGATCGAGGGACTGATCGACGGCACGATCGACGCGATCTCGGCCGACCATCAACCGTGCGCGTCCGAGAAGAAGGATCGCGAATTGGACCTGGTCCCCTTCGGGATCATCGGGCTGGAAACACTGCTGCCGCTGTGCGTGAAAACGTTGATCGAGCCGGGATGCCTGACGTGGTCGCAACTCGTCAGCCGCCTGACAACCGGCCCGGCCCGCATCCTGGGGCTGAAGGATGTGGGAACGTTGGCGGTCGGCGTTCCCGCGGACGTCACCGTGATCGACCCGCAGGCGACGTGGACGATCGATCCGTCGCGGTTCCGTTCCAAGAGCCGCAACACACCGTTCGCGGGTTGGAACGTGCGGGGACTGGTTCAGGCCGTCGTGATCGGCGGAGAAATCCGCTTCCGCGCCGACGGGGTCGTCTGACGGGCGAGAACACCGAAACAGCTCATCCACTGGAGATCGCAAGGCATGCGGAGAGTCATTGCGATCCTTGCCGTGGCTGCAGTCGCCGTGCTTGCGGCGATGTTTTTCATCCTGATGGCTCTCGTGAGCGGCAGCATCGTAATCGGGTTGCTACTTATCGGTGCTGCGATGCTTTCAATCTTGTTTGCGAACGTCGTCATTGTCATTTACGGCAAACCCGATTCGACGGACGACGACACAACGCGCGATGACATGGATGAGTGATGGTTGGAAGCCAATCCCACATTGTTGAACGCGCTGCTTACCGCGCGGTCGACTCTGCTCGCGCGGGGTGACTCGCGGGAATTCGCCACCGGATCAGTCTCTGCGGTTTCCCTAGTCGTCGCGCGGGCGACTACAATGGGCCGCCCGTCCGGTGCCGCTGCCGGGCGCTTCGACACTTTCCACTCTCCCGATGCCGCCGCGAATGAACCACGAATCGACACCACTGGCCAGCGCGAACGGATTGCCGATCTCTGAAACGGCGATCGCCGCCATCGACGGGGGATTGAGCTATCGCGGTTATGCCATTGAAGAGTTGGTCGAACATTCGAATTTCGCCGAAGTCGTCTATCTGGTGGTTCGCGGTGAATTGCCGTCGCACGAACAACTGGCTGATCTGCAGGCGGTCCTCACGGAAGCCGCAGTCCTCGAACCCGATCTGCTGTCGTGGATTGAACGGATTCCGCTGAATGCCTCGGCGATTGACGTGCTGCGAACCGCGGTCAGCCTGATCGCGTTGGATGAATGTCACGACGATGATTCCAGTCCCGGTGCCGCGTGGGAGACCGTGCAGCGACTGCTGGCGCAACTGCCCGTCTTGGTTGCGACCCGCTATCGAATGGGTCGGGGCCTGCCCTTGCCGGAAGCGCGCGACGACCTGAGTTACGCCGCGAATCTGTTGTGGTTGTTGACGGGGCGCGAACCGTCGCCGACCGCCGAGCGGGCCTGCGATGCGCTGTTGATCCTGACCGCCGAACACGAATTCGCCCCGTCGACATGCGCCGCGCGCGTCGTCGCGTCGACCCGAGCCGACTTTCACTCGGCCGTCATCGCCGGGATGTGCGCCATCAAGGGAGCCTGGCACGGCGGACCGGGGCATCAAATCATCGACATCCTCGAAGCGGTGGGACGGCCCGAGGCGGCGCAGGCCATCGTCCAGGCGGTCCTGCAACAATACGAACGGGTTCCCGGGTTCTGGCACCGGGTCTACAAGACCAGTGACCCGCGTGCCGAATTGCTGGCTCCGTTCTGCCGCAAGGTTGCTGAAGAATCCGGCCACTTGAACACGGAACTGGTGGCTGCGGCGATTGAGAGTGCCGTCTGGGATGAGCAGCAGATTCTGCCCAGTCTCGACTGGCCGGCCGCCCGGTTGCTGCACTACCTTGATCTCGATGCGGATCTGTTCGTGCCGATTTTCGTCATCAGCCGAATGGTGAGTTGGGCGGCGCACTACATCGAACAACAACAGTCGCCAGTCCCGATCCGCCCCCGCGGCAACTACTCCGGCCCCCCCAACCGTCCGTTCGAAACGCTCGAAGAACGGGGCTAAGGATCGGCGCATGAATAACTGTCATGATTTGGCGAGAAGCAACCGTAGCATGGACGCCTCGTCCGTGCGGCAAGACGTGACCATTTTTCGA
>JAYTIB010000986.1:0-2640 GCA_043732205.1 Schlesneria sp.
CCGCTTTCGGGCGGACAGACTCTGGCGGAGATGCTGGCCTCGAATCCGGATCACGCCGAATTGCGCAGCCGGCTCCTCGCCCCCGTCCACGATGCGTGGCCGGCGGGATTGCCGAATGTCGAACGGAAAACGGAGCGGCACCAGGATGTGTATTACATGCCGGTTCGCGTCCAGACATCGCCCGGCAGTTTGCTGGATCGGCTCGACGTCGCAGTAGAACGGCTGGGACGGCGCGTGCGGTTTGTCGCCGAAGGGCACTCGGGAACGTGGGACATCGTGCTGCCCGGAGCTCCCAGGGCGCTGCGGGCTGAGTTTGCGAACCGGGACCAAGTCGAGGCGCACGGCGTGGGTCGGTTGCTCGTCCTGCGCGTTGGGTCCGAAGTGTTTGGCATCCTGCCGTTCAACGAACGCGGCGAGCCGCGGGCGGCGCTGACTTCGCTGCAATTCGACATGGCTTCCCGCAACGGTGAATTGCCGAGCGAAGCCGGGTGGTTTTATGAGCCGGTGCCGGCGCGGGTGGGAATTCGACCGGAAGGATCGCGGGTGGTCGACGGGCTCGGCCGGCCCTTTGACGGATTGGGAGTCGTGCGGCCGGGATACCTGTGCTACCGGTCCCACGCCAAGCTCGCGGCGGTCGACACTCAAACGGGACGGCGGTTGTGGGAACGCCTCGATCTGCCGCCCCACTGCCGGATCCTCGGTGACGACGACAACGTCTATCTGTGGCGGATGGACGAACGTTCCGTGCAAGTCCTGAGCGCCGTCGACGGTCGCTCGCTGCGGGAACATGCATGGAACGTGCCACCGGATGATGTGCTCATGCATCACGGCAGCCTGGTGTGGTCCGTTGAGCGAAAGCCCGTGACGACCGTCGTGTTGAACGACGCGCGTGACGGAGCCACCGTCTGGTCGCGCCGCTTCGCGCCCAACTCGATCCCCTTCGCGATGGATCCGTCGACCGTGGGGGTGATTGAACCGGGTGGCCTGCTCCATCTGCTCGCCGCCGACACGGGTTCACCGCTGGGTGAGGCACTGACGGTGGAAGTGCCGCAGCGCGTCGAACGAATCGTCTGTCTGCACGACGAGCAGCGCTGGTACGTGGCGATCTCGGGCCCGGTGCCCCGACTGCCGGTCCTGCAGGGGGACCAGCCGTGGGGCGGATCGCGGGTCGCCTTCGTGAATGGCTGGCTGTATGGAATCGAACGCCACACGGCCGCGATTGCATGGCGGCGATTCCTGGACTCCGAGCCGTTGCCACAGGTCAATTCGCAGGTCGTTCCGCTGCTCGTGCAACTGTGGCGGCGGCCCACTGTCGACGGCGGATCGGGAAACAATGGACAAGGGATCCTGCGACTGATCGACAAGCGCACCGGAGGCGAAATCCTGACGCACCGTGATCCCAACATGCAGCCGTACTTCGTGCTGCTCCCCGTCGTGGATCGCCACCTGCTGGACGTCCACACGGAGCACGAAAAATTCAGCCTGAACTACGACGCGGCCGAGAGCGCTCCACCGGAGCGGGCCGGCGACAAGAAGTGACAGGGGCGTGGTACCTCACGCGGCGGGATCGCCCGCACCCGCTTCACTCTCGGGCTGAGGTTGAGGCTGACTCTCTGTCGAAATCAGCAACCGGTCGATACGCGGTCCGTCCATGTCGACGATCTCGATCCGCAGGTCGCTCCATGTCAGCACGTCGCCGATGTTGGGGGGCCGCTTGAGTCGCGCCAGGACGAGCCCCGAAACCGTGCCGATGCCGCGCGGCACGGGCTCGGGCCAGCGGCTGACTTCCAGGGCCTGTTCCAGTTCGTGCAGGTTCACCGTTCCGTCGACCAGCAGACTTCCGTCCGCGCGCTTGACGATCTTCTGTTCGTGGTTCTGCTGGGTGCTGCGTTCGTGCCGCAGTTCGTCATGGATCTCGCCGACCAGCATCGCCATCACGTCTTCCAGCGTCACCATCCCCTGAGTGCCGCCGTATTCGTCCAGCACGAATGCCAGTTGGGTCTTGTTGGCTTGGAACAATTCCAACAGGCGGCTGATGGAGAGTGACTTGGGGATGAACAGCGGCGGACGGATCAGCCGCCGCAGGTCGATCGGCCGGCCAAGATACTGCTGCAGAAAGACATCCTTGATATAGACGAACCCGACGATGTGATCGATCGTTCCCTCGCAGACGGGGACGCGCGAGAAGCCGGACATCGCGATCGCGCCGACGACCTCGTCCGACGGCGTGTCGATGTCGACGGCATCAATGTCGATCCGCGGACGCAGGATGTCGACGACCGTGCGATTGCTCAGCCGCAGCGCCTCCATCGCCACCTTGTGCTCGGACTCTTCCAGCACTCCCGATTCCGAGCCGGTCTCGATCAGGTGTTCGATGTCCTCGATCGAAACGGTTCGTTGCGGTTCAATCTTCTGACCCAGCATCCGCAGCATCAGCGACGTCGTGACGTGCAGCCCCCAGATCGCCGGGCGCGAGGCGCGTTGCAGCAACAGCATCGGATACGCGACAAAGCGCGCAATCGGTTCGGCGTTCTGAAAGGCAATCCGCTTGGGGACCAGTTCGCCGATGATGAGCTGCAAGAAGGAAATGCCGCACACCACCGCGGTGAGCGCCAGTCCCACCCGCCGCTCGGCAATCCA
>JAYTIB010000987.1:0-6997 GCA_043732205.1 Schlesneria sp.
CGTGCTGAATCGTCACCGATCCGTACATGGGTTGCTGCACCGACGTGATCGTCAGCCCACCCGTCACGCTGGAGTCATTGCCCAGCACCTCCAGCACGATGGACGGCGCGCCCAGCGGCGATTGTTGTGGGAGTTGAAAACTGTCATCGACGACCATGATCGCACTCAGCAACTGCCGCGGTTCCAGCCGTTCAATCGCCGCGACGTGCGAGTCGTTTCTCACGCGACGGCGCATCCGCGAGCCGCGACTCGCTCCAGCCCCCCCCCGTTTCGCCAACTTGAACAAGCCAGATGCCAACCGACCGAGCCAATTGAACAAGACCATGATCAGTGTTCCCAAGAGAGTGGGGTGACGAGTGCAGCAATGAATTGTTGACCGATGCGTTTCGATCATCGCGACGACAGCGATACTGCGCCAGACGTGCGCAGCATGCTCCACACCAGAACGGTTAAGTGGGCGAGACCGTAACGAGGTCGCCATCAGAAAAGCAAATGGCTGTCTCTCAAAAAAACCGCTTTGCCATGCGTTCGCTATTCATTCGCCAGGTGAGTGTTTCGCAGTCCATCGACGATCCACCGCGCGCCATCTCGTCCCATCAACCCCGAACGGGCCAAGTGCTGACACTTGGCCACTTATGCCTCACGCGGCCCAAAGTCAGACATTCTTGTTGAACCGCCAGGCCAATGGCCTGCGCAGGAACAACGGTTTGCTCCCGCGCAGGCCGTTGGCGTGGCCGTTAAACATCTCCGGTCAGGCCACGCGAGATACGATGCTGCTCCCGTTCCTCCTCTTCGCCAATTGCTGTTGCCCGTATCGGAAATGGCGCTGTCGAGCCGGAATCAGCGTACGGTGGTCAGCAGAAATTGTCTTATCCACACCAACCCCAAGAGTCGGCTTGCGCGTTTTGAAGTTGCGCCTTTTCGGATTTCAGCCCCAAAGGGTTGGCGGATTGTCGGGAATACCAAGCCCTAAACGGGCGGCACTATTCATTCGATGGACATAGCGCCGCCCCTTCAGGGCTCCAAAAGTTGTGGCGGTCGCTACCCAGGGCGGCGCTCCCGATGGACGCTTGCCCTGGGCTAACTTAGGGCTGCCCCGTTGGGGCGTAAATCCAAAACAGCGCAACTTCAATACTTGCGCGTCGGGCTTCAATGGGTGGCACTTTCACCGGGAGTTGCCTAATGTGAACGCTCTGGATCAAGAGTCTGCCGATGTGAAACAGGAGGCCCGGCTTGTCGCCGGGCCTCCTGTTTCCACGGACCGAAAGAGCCACATGGTATTGCCGGTCACAAGCAGTGAAGAGCCGACGGGCGATGGCGACGCGGCGGTCGTGGTTCGCGGCGTCATGCACCGCTACGGCGATCATCAGGCTCTGGATGGTGTGGGGTTCACTGTTCAGAGCGGTGAGATCTTTGGACTGCTCGGACCGAACGGCGGGGGCAAGACGACTCTGTTCCGACTGATGGCGACGCTGTTGCCGTTGCAGTCGGGAACGGTTCGGCTGCTCGGATGCGACGTGGCCTCACAACCGTCAGCGGTCCGGTCGTTGATCGGCGTCACGTTTCAGTCCCCCAGCGTGGATGGCAAGCTCACGGTGGCCGAGAACCTGCGGCATCAGGCTCATCTGTATGGACTGTCTGGCAAGACGGCGGGTCAGCGTATCGCGACACTTGTCGAGCAGCTTGGCATCGCGGACCGGGTCGGACAACGTGTCGATTCATTGTCGGGCGGGCTGAAGCGGCGGGTCGAAATTGCGAAGAGTTTGTTGCATTCACCGGGGTTGCTGTTGCTCGATGAGCCCAGCACGGGTCTGGATCCGGGAGCCCGGCACGATCTGTGGGAGTACCTCGAACGGCTATCGCGCGAAGAGCGGGTGACGGTCTTGGTGACGACGCACTTGATGGACGAGGCCGAGCGTTGCGGACGACTCGGGATTCTGGATCGCGGTCGTCTTGTCGCGTTGGGAACGCCCGAGACTCTGCGCCGCTCGCTGGGGGGAGACTGTTTGACGGTGCGGTCCGCGCATCCCGACGAGTTGGCGGCGCGGATCTCGGACCGGTTCGGTCTCGCGCCGAAACGGGTCGACAACGAACTGCGGATCGAACACGAGGCGGGACACGAACTGCTGCGCGACCTGGTGGCGGCGTTCCCCGACGAGATCTCGGCCGTCTCGTTGTCGAAGCCGACGCTGGAAGACGTCTTCATCGCCCGGACCGGACACCGCTTCTGGGACGATGCGTCACAGGAGGCGCGATGAACACCGGCGCGAGTGGGACTGATGGCGTCGAGATGGGCGGTGCCGCCGCGCCGGTCCAACCGGGTGCCGCTCGTTTCGATCACACAATGAACCGCGCCGCATCGCCGGGATTGTGGTTGCCGGTCTATACGCTGGCTCACCGCGAGTTGACCCGCTTCTTCCGGCAGCGGACGCGCATCGTCGGCGCACTCGGTCAACCGATCATCTTCTGGGTGCTGTTCGGCGCGGGATTGCAGGGGTCGTTCCGCGGTCCCGCCGACATGTCGTATCAGGAGTACTTCTTCCCCGGAGTGGCGGTGATGATCCTGATGTTCACTGCGATCTACTCGACCATTTCAATCATCGAGGATCGCCGCGAAGGGTTTCTGCAGGGTGTGTTGGTGGCACCCATTCCACGCGCGAGTCTGGTGCTGGGAAAGGTGTTTGGCGGGACGATCCTGGCGGTGTTGCAGTCGCTGGTGTTCTTGACCGTCGGGCCGGCGCTGTCGCTGGTCGGACTGGCTCCCGAATTGCATTCGGGGCTGACCTGGGTCAATGCGCCGGCGGTCATCGGGTTCCTCGCGCTTGTTGGATTCTCGCTGACGGCACTCGGGTATCTGATCGCCTGGCCGATGGATTCGACGCATGGATTCCACGCCATCATGAGCGTCTTCCTGCTGCCGATGTGGCTGCTCTCCGGTTCGTTTTTTCCACCGGGCGAATCGGGCTGGTTGTCGTGGGTCATTCGTCTGAACCCGCTGACGTATGGTGTGGCCGGGCTGCGCAGGATCATGTCGACGAATCCCGCCGCGGTGGAAGCGCTGCCGGCGTGGTGGTTGTGTTTGAGCGTGACGGTTCTCGCGGCGGCGTGTTACGTTGGTGCCGCGGTCTGGCTGACGGGACGTCGATCGGCGCACAACGCGAGGTAGTCGTCGCGCGGGGCCAATACCTTTTTGAATCTGAGCAAGATGTAGGGTGGGACCAGCGGCGCTTCGCCGCGCCGGCCCACCAGCAATTCGCGATGTTTCCTGATGGTGGGCCGGCGCTCGAAGCGAGCTGGTCCCACCCTATGTTGAAAACGGCGATGGCCCTGGTCGTCGCGCGGGAGGGGAGGTGGCGTATGAGTCAGCAAATTGAAGACGCAACAGAAGTCAATCGGTCATTCTTCCAAACGCCGGCCTTCTGGACCGGGAGCCTGTTGTGGCTGGCGGCGCTGGTGTTTGGCGTGGTTGTCTGGCAGCAAAGGGCCCGCGAACGATCCGCCGCGCCGGAGGTCACTTCGGTCAACCCGGCGACGTCACCGGTCGGACAACCCGATCCCCAGTCTCCCCTCAAGCAGATCACGATCACGACCGACAGGGACGGCAACGCGAAGGTGGTCGGTCCGGGTGAGAATCCCGGTTCGCCTTATGACAAGGAGGGCATCGCCGACTTCGCGTTTGTCGACACCGAAGGCCGGACGATCACCAAGGCGGACCTGTTGGGCAGGCCGTGGATCGTTTGCTTTGTCTTCACCCATTGTGCGGCGACGTGTCCCGCCGTCACCAACTCGATGCGCGGCTTGCAGGACCAGCTCAAGGACTACGAGTTCCGGCTGGTGACGCTGACGGTGGATCCCGTGCGCGACACTCCGGAAGTGTTGACGGAATATGGCAAGGGCCGCGGTGCCGATTTCTCCAAGTGGTTGTTCCTGGGTGGCGATCAGCGCGACATCTATCGGTTGATCCACGGCAGCTTCAAGATGCCCGTGCAGGAGTTGCAGGGGGAGAAGCGGCAACAGGGATTCGAGTTCATTCACTCCAACAACATCATGCTGGTGGATGAGACCGGTGTGGTGCGGGGCAAGTTCGACGCGATGAAAGGCCCGGACATGGCGGCATTGCGGCGCGAGATTCAAAAGCTGGCCAAGCGAACGACCGCCGCAACCGCAGTGCCGGAGAAGCCGTCCGAGTGATTCGTTTAACCCGGAGCCAACGGCGACGGCGGTGAGTGCCAACGCTCACAGTCGCGGCAACCGCCCTCCGTCGCCGTTGGCTCCGGGTTAAACGAGGCCAGCAGACAGAAGTCTTGCGACTTCGGTGACGACGTAATTCCTACTGGATTGAAACATGCCTGATTGGGTCGCCGGTCTGCCGGCTATCAACGCGTCCTTGAATGCTCTGGCAACGGTGTTGCTGCTGACGGGGTATGTCCTGATCCGACGCGGGCGGCGCGAGGCGCATGCCTGGGCCATGATCTCGGCGTTCGGCACGTCGGTCGTGTTCCTCGTCTGTTATCTCCTCTACCATGCCGCGCTGCATCATTACACGGGTTCAAGCGGAAAGAAGTTTGGCGGCAGCGGCGTCATTCGTCCGATCTACTTTGCGATCCTGATCAGCCATGTGTTGCTGGCGGTGCCGGTCGCGGTGCTGGCCCTGATGACGTTGCGACGCGCCTGGTTGAAGAATTGGGACGGGCACCGGCGGCTGGCCCGGATCACGTTCCCAATCTGGGTTTATGTTTCCGTGACTGGCGTTATCATCTACGGCCTGTTGTACCACTGGCCGGCTGCTCCAGCCGTGTGAGGGATCTCATCGTGAGTCGTTGCGTCCGCCTGACTGTCATCGCGTTGGCTTGGATCTGCCTGGGTGCGTCGTCCCGCGTCTGGGCCTGTCCGATGTGCAAGTACGCGCTCGAAACGGACGATCTCCGGCCGCGGGCCTACATGTACAGCATCCTGTTCATGCTCGGCGCGATGGCCTCGGTTGTCGGCGGACTGATCGGGTTCCTGTGCTGGCTGTCGCGGAACGAACGGGCCGCCATGGATGCCGCGGGCTACCAGCACCTGTTCGAAAACGGCGTCAGCCAGCATGCGACCGCGACCGCGAATGGGGACTTGGCCCGCGAATGACGCGAACTTGAGAGCGGTCAATCCACGGGCGCATCGCGGTGCGACGGCCGATCGCTACGAAGTCCGCGTGCCAGGCGGACCAGTTCGAAGAATTCCGCCCGATAGCCATTCGGATCGTCGCCCCGAGCGGAGTCTGCCAGTTCCAAGACGAGGTCCATCGTCGCTTGGCCGCTGTGCGGCGAGTCCTTGAGCAGCATCGCGAACAGAGCCACGGCCGAGGCGAATCGGAAGTCACTGGTCGCCTGTGCGAATGACGTCCCCCGATCGATCACCGCGAAATCCAGTTTCTGACTGGTGTCACCCGCCGGTGGCTTGTACCGCAGGCTGACAGTCAAAAGCTCGTCGCGGAACCGGGATGCCACCACTTCGGGTGCGCCCGCCAGACGATTGGCCGGTTCGCCCAGACTGGCCGCACGTTGATACTTCAACGGTTCCAATTCCGAGTTGCGTTCTGACGCCAGTGACAGTCCTGCGGGAACAATTTCATAGAAGGCGGTGACGCTGTGCCCGGCCCCGATTTCACCGGCATCCTTCCGGTCATCGTTGAAGTCGCGGTCGGCCAACCGGCGATTGTCGTAGCCGATCAGGCGGTATCCGGCGACTTGTGCGGGATTGAACTCGACCTGAATCTTCACGTCCTTGGCGATCGTGACCAGCGTGCCTGACAGTTGATCGACGAGCACTTTTTTCGCTTCGGCATGGCTGTCGATGTAGGCGTAGTTTCCGTTTCCCCGATCCGCCAGCCGTTCCATCGTGGCATCCTTGAGGTTTCCCATGCCGAAACCAAGGACGCTGAGAAACACCCCCGACTTCGCCTTCGATTCGATCAGGGCGGTCAACTGCGCGGGATCGCTGATGCCGACGTTGAAATCGCCATCCGTGCAGAGAATCACACGGTTGACTCCCTCCCTGATGAAGTTCTCGATGGCGATGTCGTAAGCCACGCGAATTCCCAGCGCACCGTTGGTGGAACCGCCGGCGTGCAGGTGGTCGATGGCGTCGATGATCGTCTTCTTACGGGTCGCGGATGTCGACGGGAGCACGACTCCCGCCGCTCCGGCATAGATCACGATCGCGATGTGATCGTTCTCACCGAGTTGTTCCACCAGCAACCGCAGGGATTCCTTCAGCAGCGGCAGTTTTTTCGGATGGTTCATCGACCCGGACACATCGAGCAGAAACACCAGGTTGGTTCCCGGCCGTTGAAGGTTGGAAATCCGCCGCCCCTGGATTCCGATTTTGGCCAACCGATGTGCGGGATTCCACGGGCATCCGGCAATCTCCGCATGCACCGAAAACGGGGCGTCGCCGTCCGGTGGTGGGTAATTGTAGGTGAAGTAATTGAGGCACTCTTCAATGCGCACGGCGTCCGGCGGAGGGAGTTGCCGCTGCTGAAGGAAACGCCGGATGTTGGAGTACGACGCGGTGTCGGTGTCGATCGAGAACGTTGAGCGGGGGCGGTCTTTGACTGACAGCAAGGCGTTCTCGGCCACGTGATCGTAGGTCTCGGTCTGCGCTGACTGCGATGGGGTGTCGGCCGTCGGCATTGCTTCCGATGCAGGCATCGCGAACTTCCGGGCATCGTCGACCGCCGTTTTCGCGGACTCCGGCTTGGACGACGTCGAGCCTCCGCAGCCGGTATGCATCACACACAGCAGAGGAATGAGGACCGCACCCAGTCCACGGACGTACATTTGGCGCATGGCAACCTCCGATGGTGAACAGAATCGTGGCAGGAAGGGCGAACGAATCGCGGGCGAATGCCCAATGGAACTCACTTTAGCCGCAAAGTAGCAGGCACATTCCATGTGCCGTCCGCAAGTTGCAGGGAACGGCACATGGAATGTGCCTACTACTTTCCAAAGTGAGT
>JAYTIB010000988.1:0-2636 GCA_043732205.1 Schlesneria sp.
GACTATTTCAAGTTCAATGGCGGTCCGCCACAAGATGTCGCGTTGGCTTTAGCCGACGCGGTACGACATCTGGCGTGGGTTGAAACCCACGCCACAAAGGCTCACAAGCTCGGAGCGTGCGACCGGGCTTCGTCACACCACCGGAACCGCTGCAACCGGTCCGTCCGTTAGAACGCAAATTCCCGAAACAAACAGAATAGTTTGTGTAACCGGACTTGTCCGACCGATGAATAGATGGAACGGGGAATCAGCGCGCCTCGCTGGCGAAGCCTCAGGTTTCGTTGACGCGGCAATTGTGGCCGGACCATGTGGTCCGCCAAACGACTGATTCATCGTCCGGAAGCCCGACGAAGCGATTCGATGCCATTCTCGAATGGATTCGTCGCCGGGTGAACCCGTCCCAGCGGATTCGAAGACGGTCAGCGAGGAATTGAAGGAGAACATTCCATGCGAAAGTACGGGAAATGGGTGTTGACGCTGGGGTTGCTGGCAGCAACTCCCGGACTGACACTCGCCGCTGGGACCAAGTCCAAGGTGGACGAAAAGCCCGCGGCGGAAAGCAAGAGCAAGAGCAAGAGCAAGAGCACGAGCAAAGAGGAGAACCAGAAGGTCGCCAACGACATTGCCAAGGCAATGCGGAGCAAGCGGATTCAGGGGGAAATCTCCATCGAATTCAAAAACGGCATCGCGACATTGTCCGGGACCGTTGATGATGCGAAGGTGAAGGACAAGGCGAACGAAGCCGTCAGCAAGGTGGCCGGTGTCACGCGAGTCGACAACAAGTTGACGTTCGCCGACCGGTCGCGCGCCATGGCGGCTCGGCCCGCGGCTGCTCAGCCTGCGGCAGAAACCGCCGGTGGTGTGGTCTCGGCGAATCACACCGATTCGGCCGCGAAAGCCAGCCGCGTCCAGCAGGTCAACAGCGAGCAGGCCGCCGCCCCGTCGTCGGGCAATCAGGAAGTGGCCGAACAGATCGGTGCCGCCCTGACGTCCGCGCATCTGGATGGCTATGACATCGAGATCCGTTACCAGAACGGCGTCGCACTGCTGGAGGGAAGCGTGCAGACTCGGGCCGAGTGCGCCACCGCCCAACGGGTCGTCTCCGCGATTCCCGGTGTCCGATCCGTCGCGAACCGACTGACGGCCGCCCAGGAGCCCGCCATGGCCGCCGCTCCCCAGGGACGCGGACCGTATGCACCGCAGCCCGGTTTCCATCCCGCCACTTACCGTCAGGGCGAAGCGCCCCAGCCGGGACAGGGTGGCATGCCTCCGCAGGGAGCCATGCCGATGGGGCCGGGGATGCCCATGCCGCCGACCTACGGACATCCCGGAGCCGGAGCGTCGCAGGCGGTCTATAACAACCCAAGCGTCCCCGACTATGCCTGGCCGTCGTACGCCCAGTACCCGAACGTCGCCGCGGTGAACTATCCGACGCAATATAGTGCCAGTGCCTGGCCGTACATCGGACCGTTCTATCCGTACCCGCAGGTTCCGATGGGCTGGCGCGATGCCACCCTGCGATGGGATGACGGTCAGTGGAACCTGATGTTCCGCACGCGCACCGACAAGTGGTGGTGGTACTTCAACCCGAACAACTGGTGATCGCCGGTTGGACGGACCCTCGCGGGACTCCATCCGCTGCGGGGCGGCCGGCCGACCCTGAGCCGGTTGCCAACGAATGGCTCGGCGTCTGCGAACCCTTTCGCAGACGCCGTTTTCATTGATGGGACATTCAAGGAAACCGCCCGGTGCAAGCCGTTGGACGATGGACCGGGCAACGGCCCGATGACGCCGCTCCAATCGTTAAAACCGGAAGATTCCCGCAAGTTTTCAGCCGGAAGACTCGATACATACAACACGATCGTCAAGGTCGCGCGGTCACAGGTGTGACAAGGGTCGTCACGGGGCGGTCTTCAACCCGCACTCCATTCGATCGGTCAACGAAATCGCTCGTCCCCACGAGCCACGACTGATGGCGTCCAACCAGCCAATTTCGGCACGACGACAATCAGCGGATTCCCGGAGAGGAATGATGATGAAGCCAGGATCATTGCTGAAACGCATCAGTCTGGTGGTCGGATTGGGCCTGATGACGATGGCCAATAGCGGCTGCCTCCTGACGGCGACCACCGGGGTTGTCATGATGGGGGGCCTGCTGAAGGATGCGTTTGTCCTGGGCAGCTTCTTCGGGACGACCCCGCTGATTCCGGTCAGTCCGTGGTACAGCGAGTTGATCGAGGATGCGTACGTCCGCGAGGAGCGCTACGACAAGGTTCCCATCCTGGATCCCGTCGAGGGGGAACACGCGCCGATGTTCTGCCAGGATCCCCCCAGCCCCGATGAAGTCATGCGCGCCATGCCCAACGAAACATCGGGCGGCAATCCCTTCATCGCCGAGACGCAGCGCAGCAACGTCAAGTTTGTGGTCGAGCCGATCGTGGACCGCATGGACGACTGCCGGTTCTATCCGCTGGTCGGCCCCGCACGCCTGCACCACTGCCACTACAAATGCACCGTCTACTACGACAAGGTCATCCGCTCGGACTGGCCCGTTCCGTTTCATCACAAGGACGAAACCGTCCAGGTCGTCTACATCGACCACGACCACCTGATCCGCTGTGCCGGTCCGGCCACGC